>CAIQLE010000107.1 GCA_903872555.1 uncultured bacterium | reverse complement strand
ATGAATCTGGCACTCGCCGCCGGCATCGCCCTGCCTTTACTTGAATCACTGGGCTATGTCCCCGGTATGCCGGAGCGCAGCAGCGCTAGCGGCTTGCATGCTCTGCTGCTTGCCTATGCGCTCTTGCCCTGCGTATTGAAACTGTGCGCTGCACTGCTGTTGTGGCGCTCGCCTTTAAAAGATGTGTCATAAGAAATCACTCATGAAAGAACACCATGAAAGCTGTATTAAAACGTTTGCAAATATCCGGCCTGCTGGCCGTCACTCTGTTGCTGACTGCCTGTGGAGCCACGATGAAACCCGCTGATTACGCAGCCGAGCAGCCTGCTCTCAATATGCAAACTTACTTTAATGGCACAGTCGATGCGTGGGGTATGTTTCAGGACCGCTCAGGCAAAGTCATCAAGCGCTTTACTGTCGTGATGCATTGCAGCTGGGACGGTGACACCGGTGTGCTGGATGAAGATTTCACTTACTCCGATGGCAGCAAACAGAAACGTGTCTGGACGCTGAAGAAAGTCGGCGAGAACCGCTTCATAGGCACAGCGGCGGATGTCGTCGGTGAAGCGGTGGGTGAAGTCGGCGGGAATGCACTGAACTGGAAGTATGTGCTTGCGCTGCCGGTGGGCGACGCCATCTATCACGTCAACTTTGATGACTGGATGTATCAAATGGACGATCAGGTCATGTTGAACCGGGCTGTCATGAGTAAATTCGGTTTTCGTCTGGGCGAAGTCACTCTGTCATTCCGCAAGAGGCCTGACTAATGTATTCATTGCAGGCGTCGCCGCAAGCCAAAGCCGCAGACAAGCCGTCTGCAAGTAGCCGGACCATGAATCCACGCATCAGGAACTGGCGTGATCTGCGGGTGTGGGTCATAGGTGCATCGACAGGCATAGGGGCTGAGACTGCCAGACTCTTGTTGTCCAAAGGAGCGCGTGTCGCTATCTCTGCGCGTAATCTCGACGCACTGAATGACATTGCACGCAAAAACGACCGCGCCTGCGTGCTGCCACTGGATGTGACTCAGCATGAACAGGTACTTGCAGCACGCGATGAATTACTGGCGCAATGGCAGGGAATTGATCTTTTGCTGGTGGTGGCTGGCACCTACAATGAAATGCGCGCTGACAGCTTCGATATGGGCATCGCGAATCAGCTGCTGGACGTGAATCTGCGTGGCGTGTTTCATTGTCTCGATGCTGTCTTGCCCATACTGCTGCAACAATCGAGTGGTGGCATAGGCATCGTCTCTTCGGCCGCAGGTTATTCTGGTTTGCCGCGGGCGCTGGTATATGGACCGACCAAGGCCGCACTGATTAACCTATGTGAATCTCTGTATTTTGATTTACACCCGCGCGGAAATGCCGTTTATCTGATCAATCCCGGCTTCGTAGAAACACCTGCCACGGCAAAAAATAATTTCGACATGCCAGGGCTGATCAGCGCAGCGCAGGCAGCGCAGGAAATCATCCATGGCATAGAGCGTGGGGAATTTCATATCCACTTCCCAAAACGCTTTACCAACTGGCTCAGAGTGGCAAGAATACTGCCCTATCGTTGCTATTTTTGGCTGATCCACAAAGTCACCGGACTGTGAAAGCAAACCTATGAATCATGATGCCAGCCTTGCCCGACTGATTGCTTTCTTCGAAACGCTGTCGCGCGAGAGCGTGACCCAGTTGCCGCAGATTTATACCGAGCAGACTTTTTTCAAAGACCCGTTTAACGAAGTCCATGGCATAGCCGAAGTAACGCGAATTTTTTCGCATATGTTCGATCAGGTGGATGCGCCGCGCTTTCGTATCACTGAGCATGTACTGCAAGGTGAGCAGGCATTTCTGAGCTGGGATTTTTTATTCCGCATGAAACGTCATTCCGCAGAAGAACAATGCATACGCGGCGCAACTCATGTGCGCTTTGCCGCTGACGGCCGCGTCAACTTCCACCGGGATTACTGGGATGCAGCCGAAGAGCTGTATGAAAAACTGCCCTTGCTAGGCAGCTTCATGCGTTTGCTGAAGCGCCTTGCGCGCAAGTGATTATTCCTTCATTGACCTAAAGCTGATTGACTGCACTGTTAATTTTAAGTGCGATATTTTTAAGCACTGACTTTTTAAATGCCAATTTTTAACTGCGGTCTTTCTAATTCAGTTCTTTTTTAGGCGCTGTCTTTTTTAGCCGCTGCTTTTTTGGCAGGAGCTCTCTTTTTTGCGGCGGCTGTTGATTTTTTTGCTGCGGCCTTCTTCTTTACCGTGTTTCCTGCGGCTGTTTTTTTCTTAGCGTTGGCAGAGGGTTTGACTGCCTGACTGACCGCATTCGAGAATTGTTCCTGCATGGCGTTCCACCAGACAGCCGGGTTAGCAAACTGCGCTGAAATCGCAGACGTATCGGGCATGCCAGCGGGCGCCTCCGCTGCCTTAGCGGCTGGCTCATGAAACTCGGAAGCTTGGGGCCGGGACTGAAAAGGCGACTCAAAGGGCGGCGCATCATTGCTGGCCGCTCTGGGGGCGGTGGCCTGAGTAAAGCTGTCACTCATGGCCTGCAAGGCGCTCAGGGTGGCACTCTGGACTTCCAGCGTCTGTATCGTACTGCGCAGCATATTCATGTTCATCTGCAGCCAGGATTCGACCGCTTTCAGATCCGTAATCTGTTTGTTGATGTCTTCCGCTGACATCGAGGGCATGCCCATGCCGGGGATTTTCATGGAGCCCCAGAGATTTTTCATGAATTCCATGGTGTCGCCCATGGGATTGGCTCCGGGCAAACCACTCATGCCACTGTTATTCATTTGGCTTCTCCTCTGCTGTGAAAAGACAGACCAGGCTGTCTACTTGTGCACCTAGAGTAGCAGATTGCCGCCTGGCGGCAAAAAGCGAGCCCTTGAGGTGCGAGACCGCGCAATAAGGACATGTAACAGTTCATTAATTCAAAGCTGACAAGATCTGAATTCATTACACTAGCGATATGTCTGAGCGCCTCTCATTTCCCAAACTGACACAAACTTCCCGCCGCAAGCTGGGCTTTGTGTTGATCATTCTTTTGCTGTCGGTCATAGCGCACCTGATGCTGATCGAATTCCTGAAGAATGAAATGAAACTGATGAATCTGCTGGACGAAGAAGAAGCCGAGGTCGTCAGCATCAGCTTGCAAACCGAAACACCAACCAAGGCCTCAGCCCCCGAGAAAAAAATAACACCAGCAGCAGCGCCAGCCAAGGCTCAGCCGGAGGCTGCGGTTGCGGCAATTCCTGTAGCCGAGGCTCCCGCCGCGACCGCACCGGAGGTCATGCCTGAAGTAAGCTCGGCACTCAGCGCAAACGATATGCAGGCGCATGATAAGCAGGCGGAAGCATCAGGCTCTGCACCGGCTTTATTCGAACATGCCAGTCTGCCTCCGTCTGCCGAGCTTGCCTATGATGTGGTCGGTGTCAGAAATGGTGGCCGCATGACGGGGCGCGGAAAAATTAGCTGGCGGCAGGACGGACAGCATTACAGCCTCTCAGGCGAAGCCAGTTATCTGTTGTTTACTTTGTTTACTTACCAGAGCAAAGGCGACGTAGGTAGTCTGGGCATCATGCCGCTCATCTACGCTGAAAAACGCATCACCCATTCAGAGACCAATACGCACTTCAACCGCGACAGCAAAACCATCAGCTTTTCAGCCTCTACCCGCGTACAGCCCACGCATGGCGGTGAACAGGACAGGGGCAGCTGGCTATGGCAGCTGGCGTCGCTGGGGCGGGGTGATCCGGAGAAGTTTGTACCGGGACTGGTCATTGAAATGGTCGTGGCCGGCGCAAAGGAAGCAGAAAACTGGCGCGTCTATGTGAATGGGCGCGAAAATATGGTGACCGAGCTGGGCAATCTATCGGCCTGGCGACTCTCGGTTATCCCCGGCGAGAATAACTTTGAAAAGCAATTAGATGTATGGCTGGCACCTGATAAGGAATGGTATCCAGTAAAAATACGTCATATGGACAAAAACGGAAACAGTATCGACATGTTGCTGACTCAGCTGAAAATAAAAAACTGAGCATGCAGGCGAACACTGTCATTGATTATTTATCTCACTCTGAAATTTGAGGCTAGCGATTGAAAGTTCACAAGCATTTTCTTTATCTGATATCGCTCTGCACCCTGCTTGGCGCTATCTCTTGTCAGGTCGTGGCGCAAGAAAAGCGTGCAGTCAAACCACCCCCTTCGGCACAGCTGAATTACAGCATACGGGCTGACGTGCATGGTCTGGTGCTGGACGGCAGCGGACAAATCGACTGGGCTCTGCGCGAGGGACAATATCAGTTGCTGTTCGAGACACGCACTGCGCTGACCGGTGTTTTACTCTCTGAAAAAAGCGAAGGCGGGCTGGACCGCTATGGTCTGGCGCCGAACAGTTAGTCTACCCGGCGCTTTCGCAAAGAAGCGCTGGCCATCAGCTTTGATCGCACTGCAGGTCAAATTAATTTTGCGGGCAATGGCGCCCCGCATATGATCAAAGGCGGTGAACAAGACCGTGTCAGCGTGCTGTGGGAATTATTGTCGATCGCCAGAGCCAAGCCGGATAGTTTTACTCAGGGATCGAGCTGGCAGTTTTTTGTTGCGGGTCATCGCGCGGGCGAGCCCTGGACCTTTCAGGTCAAAGACCGGCAGCATTTGTCGACGGCATTAGGCGAGCTTGATACTCTGCATCTGGCGCACATCCCGGCCGACAAAAGCAGCACCACACAAGTCGATATCTGGCTGGCTCCTGAAAAAGAATGGTTCCCCGTGCGCATACGTTTTTCAGAACCCAATGGTGATTACATCGAACAATCCATAGAGAAGATCAGCAAAAAATGAGTACGTCTGCACTGGTATTGTTCTCTGGCGGACAAGACTCCGCCACTTGTCTTGCCTGGGCACTGTCGCGCTACGACAGAGTGGAAACGGTGGGCTTTGACTATGGCCAGCGTCACGTGATTGAACTCAGCCTGCGGCCACATTTATTGCAGGCCATGCCCGCACTGAAACCGGAATGGCCGCAGCGTCTGGGTGAAGATCATGTGCTCGATTTATCTGTGCTGGGCAGTATTTCAGACACCGCCCTGACCAGTAACGCCGCCATTGCCATGCAGGCGAATGGATTGCCGAATACCTTTGTCCCCGGACGCAACCTGCTCTTCATCACGCTGGCTGCGGCACTGGCCTACCGGCGCGGTATTGATGTCATCGTAGGTGGCATGTGTGAAACAGATTATTCAGGTTATCCCGACTGTCGCGACGACACGCTGCGTGCATTGCAGACCGCCCTGCAGCTAGGCATGGACACGCAGCTCGGTATAGAAACGCCATTGATGTGGCTGGACAAATCAGCCACCTGGGCACTCGCCCGGGAGCTCGGTGGCAAGCCGCTGGTGGAACTGATACGCAGCGACACGCACACCTGTTATCTCGGTGAACGTGGCGCACTGCATGACTGGGGCTATGGCTGCGGCACTTGCCCGGCATGTGAATTACGCGCCAAGGGATACAGGCAGTTTGTGGCCAGCACTTCAGCCCCGGCTCTCAGGAGCTGAAGTGCTGCATCCGCTCAGGCCGCCTGACGCCCTGCCTCCGGGTCGTGCGGCTGAACTTCGGGTTTCAGGGCGGCCAGCAAAGCGGCTTCTTTTTGCTTTGCGTTTTTCAGATGCCTTTCCTTGACGTGACCATAGCCGCGTATGTCTTCCGGAATTCTGGCCAGCTCGACCATTTGCGCCAGATTCTCCGCACGCAATCCTGGCAACAGACCTGCAATCATCTCGCGATAACTCACAATCAAAGCGCGCTCTGACTGTCGCTCTTCGGTATAGCCAAAGGGATCGAATACGCTGCCGCGCAAAAAGCGCAGGCTGGCCAGCACAGGAAACACCTTGCCGACCCAGCTGCCGAACTGACGCTTGATCAGATGACCCTGTGCATCGCGCTTAGACAGTAAGGGCGGTGCCAGATGATATTTGACCTGATAATCGCCTTCGAACATGCCGGCAATCTTAGCCTTGAATGCGCCATCGCTATGCAGACGTGCAACTTCATATTCATCTTTATAGGCCATCAGCTTGAACAGATAACGCGCGACGGCTTCCGTCAGACGCAGTGGCTGAGCAGAGGCCGCAACAGCATTTTCAGCAGCGCGCACCTGATCGACAAACACGCGGTAGGTGTCTGCATAAGCTTTGTTTTGATACGCAGTCAGGAACTCGATACGGCGCTGCATGAGTTCATCCAGCGTCGGTGTGCGCTTGAATGCAATGACTTGTGCCGGGGCGAGTGCCTGCAATGATTTCTCTACATCTGACAGATCATGCGCAGCCAGCCGGCCCCAGGCAAAGGATTGCTGATTGAAATCTACCGACACCCCATTCAGTTCTATCGCTTTCAAAAGCGCTGCCTCTGACAAAGGCACCCAGCCGCGCTGCCATGCATAGCCCAGCATGAACATATTGGTGGCGATCGCATCGCCCATCAGCGCTGTTGCGAGCTTACCGGCCTGAACCGCTGCTACGGCTTCATCACCGCAGGCTGTGCGTATATTGTCTGCTGCCGAGCTGTCCGGATATTCCCAGTCAGGATTTTTCACAAACGCTGCGGTCGGTGCCAATGTGGCATTGATGACTGCATGTGTGCGGCCATGCCCCATGCGCGATAAAGCATCTTTACTGCCCGCGACAATCACATCACAACCAATCACCAGATCAGCAGCGCCGGTTCCTACACGTGTGGAATGAATATGTTCATCCGACTCGGCCAGACGCACGTGCGACAAAACCGGACCGCCTTTTTGCGCAAGACCACTCATATCCAGCACGCTGCAGGCCTTGCCTGCGACGTGCGCCGCCATCGCGAGTATCTGACCGACGGTCACCACACCCGTACCACCGATACCTGTCACCAGCACGCCATACGGCTGCGGCAACTGTGGCAGGCTTGGCTGCGGCAATTGCTGTGCGCGCGACAGCGCCGTTTCACCTGCCTTGGCCGTTTGGTTGAGCGCCAGTTTTTTCGGCTTTTTCAGCTGACCACCTTCGACTGTCACGAAGCTGGGGCAGAAACCTGTGACGCAAGAAAAATCCTTGTTGCAGGTAGACTGATTGATCTGGCGCTTACGGCCGAATTCAGTCTCCAGCGGTTCTACCGAGAGACAGTTGGATTTGACGCTGCAATCACCACAACCTTCACACACCGCTTCATTGATGACGGCACGCTTGGCAGGATCAGGATAGGCATTGCGTTTGCGGCGGCGCCGTTTTTCAGATGCACAGGTCTGGTCATAAATAATCGCTGAAACGCCTTTGACTTCACGCAGCTCACGCTGCACGGCATCGAGTTCGCTGCGATGACGAATCGTTACGCCGGGCGCCCAGTTCGTAGTGGCCGGATATTTGTCAGGCTCATCGGTGACCACGATAATGGGCGTCACGCCTTCAGCTGCCACCTGACGCGAAATGCTGGCCGGATCGAGCGGGCCGTCATGCGTCTGTCCGCCTGTCATGGCCACAGCATCGTTAAACAAAATCTTATAGGTCATATTGACCTTGGAAGCCGCCGCAGCGCGTATGGCCAGCAAACCAGAATGGTAGTAAGTGCCGTCGCCGATATTGGCAAACACATGCGGCTCGGTGGTGAAGGGTGCATGGCCTATCCAGGTCGTGCCTTCGGCACCCATGTGGGTGAAGGTGGCGGTCGATCTGTCCATCCACAAGGACATGTAATGACAGCCTATGCCTGCCAGTGCGCGACTGCCTTCCGGCACGCGGGTCGAGGTGTTATGCGGACAGCCTGAGCAAAAATACGGTATGCGATCTTTTTGCGGATTACTGCTGACTTTCAGTACGGCCTCACGTGATTCCAGATAAGCCAGTCGTTCGCGCACACGCTGTTCTATCGGATGACCTGCGAAGTAACGCGAAATGCGCGAGGCTATGGCACGCGCTACCTGCGTAGGATTGAGTTCATAGGTGGCAGGCAGCAACCAGTCGCCATGGCCGGCATGCCGCTTATTACTCCATTCACCGGTGTCATCAAATT
>CAIQLE010000106.1 GCA_903872555.1 uncultured bacterium | reverse complement strand
GGACTGCCATGAGTGCAGCCAGCAGAAAAATCACCAGGCGCAGCACACTACTCTGCTCTAATTTTTTGATGTGACGAGAAAATTGATAGCAAATAAACAGCGCAAGCAGCATGTATCCGGAGATACGGATCTGGGTCTCGGTAGTTAAAGGCAGGGTGGCAAGGTAGGCTACAGCAGCAGTGCCACTGAGCCAAAAAAATACATAAAGCGCGACGAGTTCATTTTTTTTAAAATTAGAGTCTATGCTCATTTTGACCGCTTTATTATTTTATTCTCATAACGTATAGCTATGATTTTTGTTTGATAATTTTATTTATTAGTATATTGCATCAATCAAAATATAGCAGAGTTAAGCCAGCACTGATTCACTACCGGCAGTCCTTCCTGTACTGCAGTTGCTTTTTTTGAATCGCATTTAAACCCCACTGCTAGCGAGACCTGTCAGGCAACCAAGTTTCTCCGAACTGGATTAGGCGTCGATACCGAATCAAGGCTGATGAATACGGTGGTGGAGACTGCGGCGCATGAACTTGATGTCAAGGCGGCGCTTCCCTAAAAAATGACGACTCAATGAAAATCATCCCCGCCTATGAAGACGAACAGCGAGGGGGATATTGCAACAAACGAGACCTTAACGGCCATGCGCTGCCTTCCAGACCGTGTATTCAGACATCCGCACACCATAGCGTGCCAATACGCCTTCGTGCAGCCTCCTGAGTTCGTCGATGATGAGTGCTTGCACATTGGACTGCTCGAATTCTGGTATGTGCTCAATGACAGATTGTTGAATACTGGCGAATGGATCACTTTCGGGATGAATAATGACCTCACGGATGGTCTGTTTGATGAAGTCGCGCCAAGCAAGACGCAGCGGGTCGGGTTCTGCAAGATCCTGCTTGATGGCTAGATATTCTTGCGTCGAGCGCTCATAGGCCCAGACATATAGATCCCGCAGTAGCTCGACGCGGGTCATTTCATACACAGCTAGTGTGGCGCGGCTGTAGGCCTGATCTGGTACGTCAAGAAAAGTCAGCGGACACAAATTAGCTCGGAAGAGCGGTAGATTGGCAGCCAGTCGAGACGTGCGTTTATTAATGTCTGCAAAGGGCTGCAGATAAGGTAAGTGCACCATGATGAAGAAGGACTGCTCAAAGGGATCCCGAATCTGGTTTGCCTTATCGAGCAGTGCGTCCAAAGCGTCTTGGATTTGCTGCGGAGTTGATAGTGGGTGATAAATACTTTTACCAATATCGACGGCATGCTGACGAATTCTTCCTTCATCTGCCGGATTGGGCAATAAGTTTTCAGCCAAGGCGCTGTGCAGGTTCATTAAGGTGTAGCGATTGAACTCGGCGCTGTCAATGTTTTCAACTAACAGCTCGATCGCCGTTTTATGGTTCAGAATCATCTGCGTTTCGATCGCGGCCTTGCCCCGCGCGGCCGTACCATGTTCAATCAGTTCACGCGTATCGAGTCGTGAATAGGTGTTACCTTCCAGGTTGCTCGATGCCCATGACAAGTCAATCAGCAAGCGGTTAAGAATGGCCCGACTGTAAGTGCCTGCAGGTTGATCAGTGTCAGCGGTTCTGCCCATTTTATGCAGTTGGCGCCGAAGCGAATCAGACAAGTACCAAGTTTCGTTGGGGCTGTAGGCATCTAGGAAGTCACGTTGGTAGCCTACCGGCTTGCGTGCTTCCGGAGACTGATCGATATAGATAAGAATGTCCTGGCTATCAGCAGACAGTGGGATAAAGCTAGGAAAGATATCGCGTGTGGTGGATGGGATGGGCTTGTCTGTCTGTATGCCGGCGCTGAAATAGCGGCGGGCTCTGCCGGCTCCCAGAGCGGTGACTTGGCCATTTTTAATCAGCTTCGCAATGAAGCGCTGTGCTGTTCGCCGGGCAATGTCGGGATGCTCGATCAGGAGTTCAGCCAGGGTCAATCCGCTCTTGGATGCCTGAATGCTGCTCAGTAAATTTATGGTGGATGACATGACAAAATTGGCGCCGTTTAATAAAATTATGGCGCAATTATGGCGCAGTTTGTGAAACTGCGCCATTTTTACATTTTTATTTGGCGCTGTTTTGTGAGATCCGATGCGGCTTATGCAGGCTTGGCTCAGCGCCGATTGATGAGCTTTCCTGCCCAATGGGGGAGGCAGGTTGAAAGCGCAATGAGGGGCAGGGGAGCATGGATTCGAACCACACCCCCCGGTTTGGACACCGGTTGGCCCCCGCTGGACACTCCCCTGTGATGTGATTCTGTGCTTCAGCCTGTGCTGCTTCTTGAGGCGGCACAGGGCCGTGCCGGTTCGGCTTGGCAGGTATCAAGTCTCACTTTGTTTGCGCCGCCGACAATAGCCCCAGTCCTTTGGGGAGAGATATGGCACAGCTGCCGAACGCACCACTGCCGCATAGTTTGTCAGCCTTGCAGGCTGAGCCGTATGCCTTGCAGGAAGGCAGCAGCACTAAATTATTCAGTGAAATTCACGACCACCATATTCCGGCCTTTGCTTCCACCGCCTTGGATCGTTTGTACGGCAGTCTGTTTGCCTCACAACGGCATTTAGAGCTGTGCGGAGAGAATGTGCCTGTGCCGCATACCTGGATAGCTTATCGTCATGGTGAAGTGGTGGCGGTTTTTCTGTTTCGCATAGAAGCATCGCGGGTGCTGGTGCTGACCGAAATGATTGCGCCACAAGAAGAGCATTTAAATGAATTCAGGCATGCTGTGTTTGCCCGCTATCCTAAGATCTGGCTGATTGTCTTCAATGCCATCATTTTGCCGGCTGCCATCACAAAGTCTGCATGCCAATGGTATGCCTTCTCTGAAAACTACATTCTGGATCTGCCGCCATCAGTTACGGATTATCTGAGTTCAATCGGTAAGTCGACTCGTAAAACCATACAAGGCTATAGCAATCGTCTGAAGCGGGAATTCCCTGACTTCAAATGGGAAACTTATACAGCGGCTGAGATACCACGCCATCAACAGCGTGCATTGCTGAGGCAGCTGCAAGCCTTTAAATCCGACAGCATGTCCGCACGCGGCAAGCAGGCGCTGCTGGATAAGCGTGATCGTTATCGTCTGATGATACTGGCATCCGAATGTGGCTTGTTTGGTGTCGCCCGTGTCAAGGGCAAAGTGGTAGCAGGATCTTTAGCCTGCCGTTTCGGCGACAGCTATGTGATGCTGCTGTCGGCGGCAGACCCTGAGATGGAGCCTTTCAGGCTGGGCTTGCTGGCCTGCTACTGGTCCGTCTGTGACTGTATACGTGCACAAGCCAGGCAGTGCCATTTGCTGTGGGGCCGCTACCGTTACAAAAGCCAGTTACTCGCCGTACCGCATACCTTGTTCAGACTGAATATGTATCGTTCACGCAGGGTCATGCTGAGTCATTTTTCTATGGTGATGACGATGTGGGGGCAAAGCCTGCGTTATCGCTTCAGACATTGGTTGCTGAATCAGGTGCATGAGAGGCAGGATGTTTTTTCACTGCTGGTTTCTCGTGGCCTGAACCGGCTGCGTTTATGGAGAGTTCATGTTCAGAAATTGAAGCATGCGAATGGATGATCAATAAAAAATATTTCAATCTTTTTTTATTTGAGTCTATTCATCATGTGGTCATTCTTTGATTATCTTCCGGCGACTTTGCCGCGCCGACCTGAAATGCAGCATGGTGAAGCTGTAGAGAGCCCTGAAGAGGAGGCAGAGTCTCCTACGCCTGCCGATCGCATGTTCCATGCGGTGATGGGGAAATTCACAGGAGGATTTTCACCCGGTAGTCTGATCATCGCCTGGGCTGACTGGATGATTCATTTGTCACACTCGCCAGGCAAACAGCAATTGCTGATTCAAAAAGCGCTACGAAAATCGGTCAGGCTCAGCCTGTATGTGGGCCGGACACTGGCAGGCGGTGATTGTGCACCCTGCATACAGCCCCTGATACAAGACCGCCGCTTTCGTGCCCCCCAATGGCAGCACTGGCCTTACTGCGTGATTTACCAGAACTTCCTCTTACAGCAGCAGTGGTGGCATAACGCTACCACCGGCATAGGTGGTTTGTCGCAGCATCATGAGGAGCTCACGTCTTTCTCTGCGCGACAGTTGCTGGACATGATTTCACCCGTCAATTTTGTTGCAAGCAATCCCGAAGTGCTGGATGCGACGCTGAGTGAATATGGACAAAATCTTTTACGTGGTGCGCACTATCTGATCGAAGACTGGGAGCGCACACTGGGTGGCCATGCGCCGGCCGGCACTGAAAAATTCAGGCCCGGGCATGAAGTGGCGATCACCCCGGGTCGGGTCGTGCTGCGAAATCATCTGATGGAACTGATTCAATATGCGCCGCAGACAGACGAGGTATTCAGCCAGCCTTTGCTGATTGCGCCCGCCTGGATCATGAAGTACTACATACTGGATTTGTCGCCCGCCAATTCGCTGGTGAATTATCTGGTAAAGCGCGGTCACACCGTCTATATGATTTCATGGCGAAATCCGGGTACGGAAGATCGTGAGCTGGGCATGGATGATTATATGGAATCCGGTGTGCTGGCTGCTATTGAGCATGTAAAACAGCAAGCGCCTGAAGAAAAAATCAATGCCGTGGGCTATTGTCTGGGAGGCACCTTGCTGGCCATAGTGGCAGCCTGGCTGGCACAAGCAAAGCAGGAGGATTTTTCATCCATGACGCTGCTGGCCGCACAAACTGATTTCACGGAAGCAGGTGAGCTGCGATTGTTTATTGATGACAGCCAGCTCGACTATCTGGATGACATCATGTGGAATCAGGGCTATCTGGATAATCGTCAGATGGCAGGTGCCTTTCAGCTGCTGCGTTCACATGATCTGATCTGGTCGCGCATGGTGCATCACTATTTGCTGGGCCAGCGCGAAACCATGACGGACCTGATGGCATGGAATGCGGATGCCACCCGTATGCCTTATCGCATGCAGAGCGAATACCTGCGCCAGCTTTTCCTGAACAATGATCTGACGGCGGGTCGCTATAAAGTCAAAGCTCAGCCGGTTGCCTTGTCGGATATACGCGTGCCCAGTTTTGTCGTGGCCACCGAGACTGATCATGTGGCTCCCTGGCGTTCTGTCTATAAGATCAATCTGTCCATGAGTTCCGATGTTACTTTCCTGCTGACTTCGGGTGGCCATAATGCAGGCATCGTCAGCGAGCCTGGCCATCCGCGCCGGCATTACCGTATCAGCACGGGGCTGCGCGGACAAAATTACATAGACCCTGAGCGCTGGATACAAATCACGCCAGAGCAAATAGGCTCCTGGTGGCCAGCCTGGTGTGAATGGCTGGAACACGATCAGAGCAAGCGTCCTTCAGTGGCAATCAATGCAGTACTTAACTTATTGCCTGCCGCGCCAGGAGACTATGTTTTGAAAAAATGATGTGTGAAAGACTGAAGGAACAGCCCCGGTTTCCCGGGGCTTTTTTTATGACGAATGCTATTGCGTCAAGATTGCGCTTGCTGTTATCGGAGGATTAGTGCCCGTGTTGGTACTGCTACCCGTGGTGCCTGTCGTGACTGGCATCGTCGTCTCCGGTGTCGCTGTACCTGTCGTTGTGCCTGCGCTGGTTCCTGTTGTTGCATTGCTCAGCCCACTACTGCCGGTACTTGCGGTGGTTCCGGTACCGATGGTGGAGCCGGTGGTTCCTGACAGACCCGACTGTGTTCCTGTTGTTGTCGTAGCCGTTGTTGGTGTAATGGTGCTAACGGTTGGCGTCAGAGTAGTCGGTGTGGTCGTGCTTGTACTGCCGTTGGTGCCCGTAGTGCCCGTACTTGATGCTGCTGGTGTGGCACTCGTTGTCTCCGTAGCTGCAGGAGTCACAATCGTTGCGACACCAACAGGCGTACCGGCTGCGCTGCCTGTAGTGCCCGTAGTACCGGTGGTGCCGTTGTTAGTGCTGCTTGTGGCAGAGGCAATTTTGCTGGTGCCTTGTGTTTTGACGATCTGGCCACGCACTTCACCATTTGGATACGCCGCTGAAAGCACTTCGTAATACAGATTGTTTGCATTCAGCGAAGAGACTTGCGAGTCGCTCAGTGTGCTACGGGTATTCCAGATGCCTGAGCCAGCAGTGATTTCGGTCAGGCTGGCGACAAGGGGACCATTCGCACTTGCGGCTGCCTGTCTCAGGCTAGCGCCTGTTGCCGTAATGCCGGTTGAAACAATCACCGAGGTCAGGGATTTATCGCTGGGCCTGTAGACCGAAATAGCGGTGGCTGTTGCGGTGCTTGCATTGGGTGGTATGACGAGTGAACCCGAAAGCAAGTTTACAAAGAACACCGGACGATTTGCCGCTTGCGTTGCTGTGGTGCTGTTATTGTTGTTCGTCCCGGTGTTGGTGGCGGCTGTATTGGTCACGATGCCGCTGGTGGAGGTGGGTGTCGTATTGACAGTAGTGCCGCTGCCTGTGGTGCCACTGTTTCCTGTGCCGGTGGTCGAACTGCCTAGCGGTATGCCGCTGGTCGTGCCAGTCGTACTGGCAGTTCCCGTTCCGCTGCCTGAACTTGTATTCGTGCTTGTTCCGCTGGCAGGTGATGTGCTGCTGTTAGTGGCAGTTTCTGTCGTTGTGGGATTCGCGCTGGCCGTTAAGGTGTCGGTGCTGCTGGTGCTGACAGGGACGCCACTCTGGGGCAAGCGAGCCAGAATCTGGCCGCGGATCTCACCATCCGGAAAAGCTGCCGAATGCACATTGAAATAAAAACTATTGCTGGTGAGCTGAGCCAGCTGATCCGTTGTCAGCGTCGCTGTTGCAGTCCATACCCCGCTGCCTGGACTGGATTCTGCCAGCGGGAATACCACAGGGCCTGCAACGCCACTGGCACCGATATGGATATGTGCCGCTGTTCCCGTGATGTCGGCTGTGACGATGGTCGCTTTCATGACGTTGCTATTCGGATCAAGCACGACCACACCCGTGGCCGTTGCCATGCTATTGGTGGCAGGTATTTCATTAGCCCCGTTGAGGGTTGCTGAATAAACGTTTTTCGGAACGCTGCTATTGACGGAATTCACGGTGCTCAGACTGGCTGCATTCGGACTGATGGGGTTGTTGTCACTGCCGCAGCCCGCCAGTATCAGTAAGGAAATCAGGCTTATGCACCATGGCGTGAAAATTTTTAAAGAAAAATCTTTCATGTTCATCCTCTGGATCAGTAAATACTCCCTGTCATATTGGCGTTGCGTTGAGGTACATGCCTGGCGCTGCAAGAATTGTTTGATTCCTGTGGTGTCCGGCATGTCGCAATCTGTGTTTAACAGAACCTGCTTTGTTGAGAGCGAGAGTTGCTCTAGCAGCGAACATGCCTGCATGCTGTGCGCGTAATGCTGCGGACAGAAGGCCGGCCGGCTGGTAAAAACTACCTGTGAAGATGGAAAAAAATTCTATAGCGCGTCTCAGCCTGAGCGAAAGGCCGGAGCAAAGCTGCGTTACCATGTCATCCTTGCAGCAGGAGATTATTCCAACATGGCAGATATAGAGATACGGCCTGAGCAGTCGATAGAATTGCTGAAGGCCTTGCACATCCTGACGCGTGACGGCAAGATGAATCAGGACAGCCGTCGCAAGCTGAAACAGGTCTACCACTTGTTTCAGTTCATTGAGCCCTTATTGCAGCAACTGGATCAGGAGGATAAGTCCATCTCGCTGGTGGATCATGGCGCCGGTAAATCCTATCTGGGCTTCATTCTGTACGACCTGTTTTTCAAGAAACGTCATGATGGCTCAGTCATACACAGCATAGAGACACGTGCTGAACTGGTGGAGAGTGCCAGAGCGCTGGCGCAACGGCTGGACTTTGAGCACATGCGTTTCCATCATCTCTCGGTGGCTGATTCCATCACCTCAGATGTATTGCCGCCTACGGTAGACATCGTGACGGCACTACATGCCTGTGATACTGCAACGGATGATGCGATCAGTTTTGCTTTGCGCAAGCAGGCACGCTTCATGGTGCTGGTGCCTTGTTGTCAGGCAGAAGTGGCGGCGACGCTGAAACGCCTGAAAAGCCAGTCACTGGCGCGTGATGTCCTGACTGAAATCTGGCGTCATCCTATCCATACCCGTGAATTTGGCAGTCATGTCACCAATGTGCTGCGCTGCCTGCAGCTGGAGGCGCATGGTTATCAGGTGAATGTGACGGAGCTGGTGGGCTGGGAGCATTCCATGAAAAATGAACTCATCATTGCCACTTACAAGGATTTGCCGCGCCAGAAAGCGGCGCGTCGTCTGACGGAAGTGCTGGGAACGCTGGGGCTGGAGCAGATGGCAGAGCGCTACTGGCTGGCCGCCTGAAATTTTAGTGGGGTTCGCTCATCTGGCGTGTGCGGTGCAGGGCGGTGGCCGGCATGGTGTGGCTGGCGATAAAGATCTCGTGCAGGAACAGGCTGAAGCTGGCGATCAGCAGCAACATGGTGGACACAAACAGGAAAGCGATCAGTGAGCCTAGCCTGAGTTTGAAGGCATCATCGGCAAACAGTGAGACCACGACCGAGCAGATCAGAATCATGCTGATCATGGAAAAACCAATGGCGCGGTGAATCACATCGGCACGGCGGTGCAGAACGGTGAGTTCATGCAGCAGTACCGCGCGCAGACCGAATCCCCCAGAGAGACGCGTTTCTAAGACTTCACGTCGGTCCATGATGCGGGACAAGCGGTTATTCAGCACCCGCGCCTGCATCATCACACCCAGCAGCAGGAAGGCCGGTGTGATCGAGAGGCTGATGATGTTGCTGATGTCGCCGAACAAGGAAATCATGTCAGTAAGTTAAATCGGGGTGGCTGGCAGCTGGATGACAAAAAAAGTATCGACTCCAGAATACACAAGGATCTGGCGCAATGCACGCATCAATATGCACTACTTTGGATCATGCTGCAAAAATTCCATTCAGGTCTGTCCATGCTGAGTTTATCGGCTGCCTGTCGTGATCACGATGTTTGCTGATTGCAAACGCACCTCACCCTCTGCTCGCTATGATGTGAAACCGCCTTCCGATAAAGCCGTGACGGCAGGCTAGGCTGGCCGGGATGCATTGCCACTCAAATAATTCATTTTGTTTTTTTCAGGAAATAGAATAAGTTGTCAGTCTGCATTGACCGGCGGTCCACAGAGGCTGCCATGCAGTGTTAGTAAAAAATAAAAACCAGGGAGATAGTTCGCATGGATTTCACAATCTCGGCCGAGCACGCCGAGCTGCAGCAGCGCACCCGTCGCTTCATCGAAGAACAGGTGATACCGATGGAGCGCGACCCGCGCTGTACATCACATGGCCCTACGGATGAATTGCGCCTTGAATTAGTGGCCAAAGCGCGCGCGGCCGGATTGCTCTCTCCCCATGTCTCGCACGAGTTCGGCGGACTGGAACTCAACCACATAGGCAAGGCCATCGTCTTCGAAGAAGCAGGCTATTCACCGCTGGGCCCGGTAGCGCTGAATATTTTCGCGCCCGACGAGGGCAATATGCACATGATGGAAGTCATTTGTACGCCTGAGCAGAAAGAACGCTGGCTGCGTCCGCTGGCCGAAGGAAAAATCCGCTCCTGTTTTTGCATGACGGAGCCGCCCCCGGGTGCGGGTGCTGATCCCATGATGCTGCAGACCATCGCTGTGCGTGATGGTAAGGATTTTGTGATCAATGGTCTGAAGTGGCTGATCACAGGCGCGACCGGTGCTTCGTTCGCCATCATCATGGCCAAGCTGGAAGATGGCAGTGCGACCATGTTCCTGTCCGATATGGATGCGCCCGGTATCACGGTAGAGCGTCAGATGGATGCGCTCGACACTTGTTTCGTCGGTGGCCACGGTGTCGTGCGTTTTGAAAATCTGCGTGTGCCTGAATCACAAGTGCTGGGTGCTTTGGGTGAGGGTTTCAAATATGCGCAAGTCCGGCTCTCGCCTGCACGCCTGACGCACTGTATGCGCTGGCTGGGTGCGGCACGGCGCACGCATGATGTGGCTTTGCGTTATGCCGCAACGCGTCAGGCCTTTGGCAAGACACTGGGGCAGCATGAAGGCGTGGGCTTTATGCTGGCTGACAATGAAATGGACATGCACACCACACGGCTGGCTATCTGGCATTGCGCCTGGGTGCTGGATCAGGGTCATCTGGGTACACGCGAATCAAGCGCTGCCAAGGTGATTTCTTCCGAGGCAATCTGGCGTGTGATTGATCGCAGCGCACAGATGCTGGGTGGCAGTGGCATGACCCACGAAACTATAGTGGCGCGTATCTTTGCTGATGCGCGTTCCTTCCGCGTTTATGACGGCCCGAACGAGACCCATCGCTGGAGTCTCGCCAAGCACGCCATTAAAAGCATCCGTCCCTGATTAACGGAGTTCCCATGACGGACATTATTTTAGAAACCAAACAGCTGACGCGTGAGTTCAAAGGCTTCATTGCGGTCAATCAGGTAAATCTGCAAGTACAGCGTGGCCATATTCATGCACTGATAGGCCCGAACGGTGCGGGTAAGACTACGTGCTTCAATCTGCTGACCAAATTTCTGGTACCCAGCTCGGGACAGATTTTATTCAATGGCCGCGACATCACCATGGAGCAGCCGGCGCAGATTGCGCGCATGGGCATCATCCGTTCTTTCCAGATTTCTGCTGTCTTTCCTCATCTGACGGTGATGGAAAACGTGCGCATAGGTTTGCAGCGCAATCTCGGCACTTCTTTTCATTTTTGGAAAAGTGAAGCGACGCTGAATGCCTTGAATGACAGAGCAATGGCTTTGCTGGAAGAAGTCGGTCTGCGTGAATTTGCCGACAGCATTACCGTAGATCTGCCGTATGGCCGCAAGCGTGCACTGGAAATTGCCACCACACTGGCGATGGAACCGGAAGTCATGCTGCTGGATGAGCCGACTCAGGGCATGGGCCATGAAGATGTGAAGCGCGTGACCGATCTGATCAAGAAAGTCTCCAAGGGCCGGACCATTTTGATGGTGGAACACAATATGAGCGTGGTCTCGGGCATCTGTGACCGCATCTCGGTCTTACAGCGCGGTGCCATTCTGGCGGAAGGTGATTACCAGACCGTATCTAAAAATCCGCAGGTACTGGAAGCCTATATGGGCAGTACGAATGAACTGGAAGGAGCGCATTGATGGTCAAGGCGCTGGAAATCAAAAACCTGCAGGCCTGGTATGGCGAATCGCACATCCTGCATGACGTGAATTTATCGGTCGAAGAAGGCGAGGTCGTGACTCTGCTGGGCCGGAATGGCGCAGGCCGTACCACCACGCTGCGCGCCATCATGGGTCTGACGGGTCGTCGTACCGGATCGATCAAAATTCATGGCACCGAAGCGATCAACTGGCCGACTCATCGCATCGCGCATCTGGGTCTGGGCTATTGCCCTGAAGAGCGGGCGATTTTTTCTTCGCTGTCGGCGGAAGAGAATCTGATGTTGCCACCGATGCTGAAAGAGGGCGGCATGTCAGTGCAGGCGATTTATCAGATGTTCCCGAATCTGGAAGAGCGCCGTCACAGTCAGGGCACACGGCTCTCAGGTGGCGAACAGCAAATGCTGGCGGTGGGTCGCATTCTGCGCACGGGTGCCAAGCTCTTGCTGCTGGATGAAATCTCGGAAGGTCTGGCGCCTGTCATCGTACAGGCACTGGCACGCATGATCACCTCGCTCAAAGCGCAGGGCTACACCATCATCATGGTCGAGCAAAACTTCCGTTTTGCTGCGCCGCTGGCGGATCGCTTTTATGTGATGGAGCATGGGCAGATCGTTGAACAATTTACCGCAAGCGAATTGCCAGGCAAGACTGCAATTCTGAATGAATTGCTGGGAGTCTAGAAGATGGAAATTTTTGGTATTCCCCTGTCGGCTTTTCTGGGACAGCTGTTACTGGGACTGGTGAATGGCTCGTTCTACGCCATGCTCTCACTGGGACTGGCGGTGATCTTTGGTTTGCTCAACGTGATTAATTTCGCTCACGGTGCGCTCTACATGATGGGTGCTTTTCTGGCATGGATGGGCTTGCAATATTTCGGCATCAGTTACTGGGTCATGCTGATTGTGGCGCCGCTGCTGGTGGCGATTTTTGGCATCGTGATTGAAAAGACCATGCTGCGCTGGTTGTATCAGCTGGATCACCTGTATGGTCTGCTGCTGACCTTTGGTATCACGCTGATGCTGGAAGGCGTGTTCCGTTCTTTTTATGGTGTCTCAGGTCAGCCTTATTCCGTGCCTTCGCAATTATCAGGCGCTACCGATCTGGGCTTCATGATCTTGCCGAACTATCGTGCCTGGGTCGTGGTCGCTTCATTGTCAGTGTGCCTGATGACCTGGTTTGTAATTGAAAAAACGCGGCTCGGTGCCTATCTGCGTGCCGGCACTGAAAACCCCAAAATGGTGGAAGCCTTTGGTGTGAATGTGCCTCTGATGGTGACGCTGACCTATGGCTTTGGTGTTGCCCTCGCTGGCTTTGCCGGTGTGCTGGCTGCACCGGTCTTGCAGGTCTCGCCTCTGATGGGCTCCAACCTCATCATTACAGTGTTTGCGGTAGTGGTGATCGGTGGCATGGGTTCCATACTGGGTTCGATTGTGACTGGACTGGGTCTGGGCGTGATCGAAGGCCTGACCAAAGTCTTTTATCCGGAACTGTCGGCAACGGTGGTGTTCATCATCATGGCGATTGTCTTGCTGATTCGTCCCGCCGGCCTGTTCGGCCGCGAGAAATAAGGAATGAACGCCATGTTAAAAAAAATTGGCTACACCGCAGTGCTGATCGCAGCACTCGCAGCACCCCTGATCAGAACATCGGCAGACAGCACCACACAGACAGCAGCAGCAGCAGATGCAGCAGATGCATCAACCTCTGCAGCCACCCCACCCAGCAGCAGCAGCAGCAGCAGCAGACAGCGGCATGGGCACATGCATCTGCCGCAGCCTGTTGGTCAAGT
>CAIQLE010000105.1 GCA_903872555.1 uncultured bacterium | reverse complement strand
GAGATCATCTGCTGGTGGAAATTATGCGCAGATGCTTTGAAGATTTTGCGCAGTTCATTGATGAAAAATCGAAAAGCCGTACCGATGACGAACTCAGGGGCATGGGTGAAGCGTATTTGACCTACGCTGCACTCAAGCCACTGGAATACCGCCTGATGTTCGGAACGCCCTGGCCAGAGCCCGCTGCACATCCTGATTTAGTTAAGTATGCAGTGCATGCCTTTGATGTATTGAGAAAGAATTTACTCAAAAAGCATGGCAAAAAAAGTCATGCAAAAAATCAGGCAGAACTGGAAGCGATATTTATCTGGTCAGCCCTGCATGGGCTGGCAAGCATAGAGCAGTCGAATGTGATGCAACATCTGGTGCTTTCTAAGGGTGTGCAAAAACAATCCAAAGATTTCATGATGCTGATGATTAAATCCGCTCTTGAATCCGGCAATACAGAAAAATTCATAAAAAAAAATGACTAAGAACATGGTTCGCGCCACAGGCATGGTTGCTCTGCTGCTGGCATTGCCGCAAATTACAGGGTGCTCAAGTTTTAATTACGTCGAAGCTGACAGCCCGACTCCACTGGTGTCGGTACCAGCTATGAGTCCCAAACCTAAAATTGCTTTGGTGTTGGGAAGCGGTGGGCCACGTGGGTTTGCACATATCGGAGTAATGAAGGTACTTGAAGAAGCCGGTATTGAATACGATCTGGTGGTGGGTTCGAGTGTCGGCTCTTTGATCGGCGCGTTTTGGGCGAATGGTTATAACGCATCGCAGATCGATGAAATTTCTCGACAAGGCGGCCCATTGACTGTCTTTGATTTCTCCTTGTTTGCAGATCGCGGATGGATTCATGGACAACGACTGCAAAATTTTGTAAATGATCGTCTGGGACCTCAAAAAATAGAAGCCATGCCCAGAAGATTCATCGCAGTCGCAACACGGATTCAAGATAAACAGCCGGTGTTTTTTAATTCGGGCAATGTGGGTGTGGCAGTCAGGGCTTCAAGCGCCGTGAGCAAGGTCTTCTCTCCGGTAGGAATCCAGGGCATTGAATATGAAGATGGCGACGAATCATTGCCTGTGGCTGTACGTGCTGCCCGACAGGCCGGGGCGACTTTTGTGATTGCCGTGGATGTGACTGCCTTGCCTGGCAGTGCACCTGTAGACACATCAGATTCACGGCTTGCTCGGGAAGCAAGGCGTCGAGCCAGAATTGATCCTGAATTAGTGGATGCTGATTTCGTGATTCATCCCGATATGGGGTTTGGCACTGTTCCAACGCCGAATTTTTATAAACATGCAAGACAGTCAGGCGAAGATACGACCCAATCTTTGCTGCTCCCGTTGAAGCAGGCTATTGCAGATAAAAATAGATAGGCAAAATAAATGCAATAGTTGATGAATTCGGCATGTATGCATGAAGTATTCAGACCTGAATTCTCATTTTTCATGATGGAACCCGCCGCAAGCAAAACCCCGTCTTTTATGGATCCAAAGCAGGCGTGAGCACGGCTCCTGTATTCTCCATCGACTTCAATCGCAGGAGATCCTACAACATGAAAGCCCTAGAAAAACTCAGCTTTGAAAGTGTCACGATCCGTTCCGTATCGATCCCGATGCGTCGTCCTATTGTGGCTAAGGTCGGCACTTTTCCTGAATGGCCCTTTATCCTGATTGATGTAAAAACGAAGGAGGGCATCGTCGGCCGCAGTTACCTCGAGCCTTATCTGAAAAATGCGGTGCGCTATATCGGGCCCGTGATCGAAGATATGGCGGCCGCCTTCAAGGGACGGCAACTGTCACCGTTGGATATGTACCGCGATGTGATCGGCTCGCTGCATCTGTTAGGTCGTCAGGGCGTCAGTGTGATAGCAGCAGCAGGCCTCGACATGGCGATCTGGGATGCGCTGGCGAAGGCTGCCGGACTGCCGCTGGCCGAGATGCTCGGCGGCACGGTAGGCAAGATGCGCACCTACAATACCAACGGACTGTGGCTGCTGCCAGTAGACCAGCTCGCGAAGGAAGCAAAGGAATTGGTCGCCGAGGGTAATTTCAGTGCCATCAAAATTCGCCTTGGCCGCAACAAGCTGGCAGATGATCTGAAAGCAATCGAAGTCGTACGAGATGCGATCGGGGATGACATACAGTTGATGTGTGACTTCAATCAGGGGCAGACACTGCAGGAGGCGATCTGGCGCATGCATGCGCTTGACGATCAGGGTCTGTACTGGTTTGAAGAACCGGTGGTGTTTGATAATTTTGCTCAGAGTGCACAACTGGCGCGTGAATTAAAAACACCGATCTCTATAGGTGAAAACATCTATGGTCCGCGTTCCTTCCTTGATGCGGTGCGTGCCGAGGCGGCCGATCTGTATATGCCCGACCTGATGCGTATCGGTGGTGTGACTGGCTGGATGCGTGCAGCCGCCATCGCCGGTGCAGCCGGTCATCCGCTGTCGAGTCATTTGTATCCTGAAGTTTCTGCGCATCTGCTGCGCGCGAGTGAATCGGCCGACTGGTTGGAGTATCGCGATTGGGGCAACCCGATCATTGCCGAACCTTTTGAAGTCGTTGATGGTCACGCCATCGTGCCAAACCGCCCTGGTAACGGTATCGATTGGAATGAGGCTGCAATTAAAAAATACGCGTACTGAATTAATCAATCT
>CAIQLE010000104.1 GCA_903872555.1 uncultured bacterium | reverse complement strand
TGATGAAAAAAATCCAGTTGACCATTCTTGCGAGCGCCATCACTTTCGCCTTCACTGCCGGATCTGCGCTGGCTGGTACAGCAACCGCCAATATTCCTGTCAGTGCTAATGTCGATGCCAGCTGCACCATCGCAGCCACTCCGGTTGCTTTTGGCGCCTACAATCCAACTAGTGCCACCGATCTTTACAGCACAGGCACAGTAACCATTGCATGTGTCAAAGGTTCTACACCGGTTGTATCGCTGAGTAATGGCCTCAATCCTGGCGCTATTGCTGGCGAGCGCTCAATGAAGCATGCGACTGCAGCTGATCTGATCAACTATGTCCTGTACAAGCCAACCAGCACTGCACCGAATGCTGCTTGTTCGACTAATGCCAGCGATGTATGGGCAACTGATCCGGCTCAGCGCTTTAGCCCGACCGGATTCACACTGACAGGTTCCACTTATAACGTCTGCGGCAAAGTCATTGCAGGTCAGGATGTTCAGGCCGGCGCCTATAGCGATACCGTCATCGCCACAGTGGAGTTCTGATGTTTGCGCGCACTGTCGTTGACATGCATACCTATCGTTTCGCTGACGGTGCGCGCAGCTTAATTTACGGCCTTATCTGGCTGGCTGTTTTATATTTTTCATGCAGTTATACCTACGTGTGCCATGCGGCCTCACTCGGGATTGATCCTATACGGATCGAACTCTCTGAAGCTCAGCCCAGCAATGTCATCAAGGTAGAAAACACCAGTGATGCCGTCATGACGTTACAACTACAGCCCATGTCCTGGTCGCAGGAAGAAAAAATTGATCAGCTGACACCGACCCGGGACATTCTTGCCACACCTCAGGTATTCAGAATCAAACCGGGTGCCGTGCAATGGGTACGCGTTGGTTTGCTCCGAAAACCTGATTCTAAAAAAGAGCTCGCCTTCAGGCTGTTGCTCGATGAAGTGCCCCCACCCCCCGCGCCTGATTTTAAAGGTCTGCAAGTGGCTCTCAGAGTCAGCGTGCCGGTGTTTATTAAGGCACTGCAACCTAGTGCTGCAGATCTCTCTTTCTTTGTGAGTCCTGTTGATGAAGATAAGCTCAGGCTCATTCTCAACAATAAGGGCAATGAACACGCACATTGGGACGGGTTACAGCTCAGGGACGAGAATCATGCAGAGCAGATCATCACCAGTCTGGATAAATCGATTTATGTATTGCCCGGTGAGCAGAAAGAAGTGTTGCTAACGAAAGATAAAAATACCTCGAAAAATCCAGAGAAAATATTTATCAAAGCAAAAACCATTGCAGGTACGCTTGAATTCCATGGCATATCTGTCGCGCCTTGAACGTCAGTCTAAGTACTTAATCCTATTCATACTCTGTTCATTCTGGATGGAAAGTACGGTCGCTTCAACCACGACAGTGTCAGATAAAGCGCAGGAATTTCCTGGAAATTATGAGCCGGCTCTGGTCAGCCTCAGCATCAATCAACAAAGCTTATCTAATTCCGTCATGGTGCTCCGCAACCCTCAGGGGCTATGGTTATTGCCTGTGGAGTCTTTAATTGCATTAAATGTGCGGGTGCCTGAAACAGCGCAGACTCGCTTCAATGGTCATGCCTATATAGGACTAGACGCCCTTGCGCCAAAGCAGATCAACATGGATGAGCTATCGCAGACTTTGAACATAGAACTCGATCCTGAGTATTTCAATTCAAATCATCTGCATTCCCGGACGGGAAATAATATGACCCATGCTGATTCAGCGGCAGGAGCTTTTCTCAACTACGATGTTTTGTTTGAACATAGCCCCATCGGACTATCACAGTCTTTCTTTACAGAGGGCGGTCTGGCGCTGGGGCCGGGAGTTGCGGTAGCTGATTATATTTTTCTTAGACAGCCCGGCCTGGATAAAAATTTACGACTCAACACTAGCTATACCGTCGATTTTCCACAAGACATGATGTCCTTACATCTGGGTGATTCGGTTTCTCGCCCACCGACCTCGCTCGGACGTCCAGTTCGTTTTGCTGGTCTGCAGTGGGGTACCAATTTCATGACACAGCCGGGCTTGATAACAGTGCCGGTCGCCACCGTTTCTGGTCAGGCGGCCTTGCCTTCAACGCTGGATCTTTACGTCAATAATGTATTGCAGTCTCACAGTCCGGTAGCACCCGGACCTTTTTCTGTTACCAGCGCACCCTTGCTCGCAGGTGATGGCGAAGTTTTGCTGAAAGTCAGAGATTTATCCGGACGTGAAGAAGTTATTTCCCAAAGATTTTATTCAAGTACCTCATTGCTGGCAGCCGGTTTGTCAGAGTACTCAACAGAGATCGGGGCGCTCAGAAAAAACTTTGGTATCGAGAGCAATGATTATGGTGATATTTTTATGTCATCGGGCTACAGAAAAGGGGTTAATAATAGCCTGACGCTGGATGGCGGTTTCAGCGTACAGCAAGGTGGATTGCTGGGGCTGCTCGGCAGCGCTTCATCTGCCTTTGCCCGGCTGGGTACCGGATCGCTGGCGCTTGGCATGAGCCACGAAAACGGTCAGTATGGCTTACAAGGTGCTGCCGGATTTGAGCGTCGTACAAATACGCATAGTTTTTCAATTCGATCACAAATCGCGGATGATAAATACAGGCAGACGGGGATTGATGCGGACCAGACACTAAGACGACTCGATAGTTTTTTTTATGGTTATCG
>CAIQLE010000103.1 GCA_903872555.1 uncultured bacterium | reverse complement strand
GCATGCGGCAGGATTACGGTATGCACTTCGGCATGCGGCAAATTAAAGGTGCCGCCCAGTGTGTGACAGAGTTTGTGATGCAGCGACATGCCGACATTGCCAAGTACGGTGCCACACAGCCAGGCGCCATACAGCGCATCGCTGCGTGCCTGAATGTCGTCCGGATTTTTGTGTATCAGTGGAAGCGCCGCAGCGAGTGCGCGTATGCCCTCTTCTGCCATCAGATCCATCACAGGATTGCTGTCCTGCGCATACAGGCCTTCAGCCGCATGCGCAATCGCATTCATGCCGCTGGTGACTGAGAGCGCCGCAGGTAAAGACGTGGTCAGCTCGGGATCGTAAATGACAGTACGTGGCAAGACACGTGCATCACGCCCTGTTTTTTTCAGGCCATTTTCGGTGATGCCATAGATGGGCGTCATTTCACTGCCCGCATACGTGGTCGGTATGGCCAGTATCGGCAGGCTGGACTGCAAGGCAATCGCTTTACCCAGACCCGTGGTCGAACCACCACCCACCGCCAGTGCGCAATCGGCGTTCAGTCGTTTGGCTTCTTCTACGGCAGCTGCGGCAGTTTCTGCCGGCACGTGCATCACTGCTTTGGGATACACACCTGCAGCCCGATCACCAAGACGCTTCGCGATTGCCTCAGCCAGCGGCTGCTGCTCAGGCGTCGACAGCACCAGAGCGCGGTTAGCACCCAACAGCTGCACCTCACGTTCGAGATGGGCGAGCGAGCCTGCACCAAACACGACACGAGAGGGCTGACCGTTGTAGACGAAATCACGCATGGGCTGAATGGCTCCGTTTATTTTGCCGGACGTGGATAGTGCGGATTGATCTGGGCATCAATATTGACCCACACGCTTTTCGCCTGTGTGTATTCGCGCATCACATCAAAGCCCATCTCACGGCCATAGCCCGACATGCCGACACCACCAAAGGGTGAACCCGGATTGACGCGCTTGTAGCAGTTAATCCAGACCATGCCACTTTTGATCTCACGCGCCATCAAATGCGCACGCTGCAGATTGCGTGTCCACAGTCCTGCGCCCAGACCATATTCGGTGCTGTTTGCAATCGCCAGCGCTTCTTCATCAGTCTTAAAGGTCAGCACGGTAACAAAGGGACCAAACACTTCTTCCTGTGCGATGCGATCCAGCGATGATCTGGCACGCACGATGGTTGGTTCGACATAACAGCCTTGCGCCAGATCGCCACCCGGCGCTTTGCCGCCGCACAGGACTTCTCCACCTTCATTGCGCGCCACATCGACATAAGACAGCACACGGTCCCGGTGCATCTGGCTGGTGAGTGGCCCCATCTCGGTATTCGGGTCGAGCGGATTACCCAGACGTATGGATTTGGCGAGTGCGGTAAATTTTTCCAGAAACTCTTCGGCGATCGATTCATGCAAGACCAGTCGCGCACCGGCGATACAGGCCTGACCCTGATTATGGAAAATAGCCCAGGCCGCACCATTGATGGCCGCTGGCAGGAAGGCATCTTCAAACACAATATTGGCACCCTTACCGCCCAGCTCCAGCTGAACTTTTTTCAGGTTACCGGCCGAGGCCTGCACGATGCGCTTGCCGGTTGCTGTCGATCCGGTGAAAGCAATCTTGGCGATCTCGGGATGCTCAGCAATATACTGACCTGCCACATGACCGAGGCCGGGTACGATATTGACGACACCTTCGGGCATGCCCGCTTCAGCCATCAGCTCTGCAATGCGCAAGGATGACAGCGGCGTGATTTCAGCCGGCTTCATCACCACGCAATTACCTGCGGCGAGTGCCGGTGCCATTTTCCAGCTGGTGAACATGAGCGGAAAATTCCAGGGCACGACTTGTCCGACCACACCCAGCGCTTCGCGCGTCACATAGTTCAGAAAGCCGGCTTCCACAGGCACTACATCGCCCTGAAATTTATCGGCCATGCCACCAAAATAACGATAGGTGACAGCCGTGCGTGGCACATCCAGAATGCGTGAATCGCGTATAGGATGACCGGTATCGAGTGACTCCAGCATGGCCAGTTCTTCTGCATTGGCTTCGATCAGATCCGCCAACTTCAAAAGAATACGGCCGCGGTCCATCGCTGCCATGCGCGACCATTTAGGAAATGCGCGCTGTGCAGCGGCAATGGCTTTATCAATGTCCGCCTTGCCAGCCAGCGCGACCTGAGCGATCTCACTGTTGTCATGCGGGTTCAGGGTGGCCATGGTCTCGCCAGATTCGGCAGGAACAAATTTTCCATCGATGAAAAGTTCAGTGCGAATGGAACCTTGCAAGGCCGCCGGTATGGCGGACTTAGCGCTTGTTTGGGTCATGCTGACTCCTGAAGGAACGCACACAGCGTCCCGTTTCGGATGATGGGGGATGACGGATTACGCTGCATGCGTAATCCGTCAGAGTTTTAAAACTGCACTGGCACTTCAGGCGATTCACCTTTTTGAATCTCATACACGAGACTCGGTGAACCGTTTTCCCAGACCAGCAGCATCGAACGCTTAGGGCTATAACCCTGATGACGGCAATACGCTGGCATGGCTGCCATATCACCAGCTTTCATGATCACGCGTGCCAGTGGCTTGCCGGTGTTTTTGTCGGCGCAATCCCAGTGAATTTCATCACACATCTGGAAGAACCATTCCACACGATCATTCGCATGCAAGATAGGCAGAATGTGTTCTTCGGTGGTCGGGCACATATAGCTGTACTTCACGACCGAAGTGAAAGAAGGATTCCAGGTCACTTGCGAACGTGACAGGAAGGCAAATAAATTAAATGCATGGACTTCGTTTTCAAAGCCCGGTTCCGGATGCAATTCAGGCTGATCTTGCGGTACATCGGCAAAGGCGCGATTGATGGGCGCACCGCGCTCATCGGTACGCAGATTCAGGTCGCCTTTCAGGCCGACGCAACGTGTCGCCAGTTCACGTTCACGGGTGATCTCGGCATGGCTGTTACCGTTCTTGCGGCCGTAAGGCGTGCCGGTTTCTTGCGGTGCTGAGAAAGGATCGAAGCCGGCATTGGTCCAGTCATCGAGCATGGCTTCGAAGGTGGCTTTGATCTGCTCAGTCGGAAAATTTTCCAGCAAGTCGACGCCGGCTGCTTTCATGGTGCCGTTATAGGTACCGGCATACATGTCGACCGATTTATAGTGATTGAAGGTGCCGAATACGGCATCGAAATTCACGCCGCCATAAAAGAATCCCCAGGCGCAGTCACGCATCAGCGCGCGCAGGAAATTACCGATATCCATGGTGTGCGAGAGCGGACGACCGTCGCGGGTATGCCAGCTGATGTGAGCGAAATATTCATCGCGGCGGAAGCTAAAAGAACCGAGGGTGTAGGCTTTGTAGCCCATCACGGCGTCCGGTGGCGTAGCAATTACTTTGGCCAGTTCTGCAGGTGCGTTCATCTTTGTCTCCTGTATTTTTATGAGGCAGGCTGTGGCTGCGGTCTTATTGGGTCTGGCAGATGTCGGCCCACTTCTCTACCGACAGATCGCCTTTGCAGGTCTGCATGATGAGAACGCCAGGATCTTTGCTGCGGAACTGATAGGCCGTGTTTTTAGGCAGCATGCCCTGATGGCCGCGCTTGAGCTTGATCCAGCCCACCTTCTGGCCCTTAGGCTCACCGGCGACCAGTACCGCGCCATCCTTCTCGGTGTCCTTGACGATTTGACCGTCTTCCAGCTTGATCAGGTGAATTTCAACTTCGCCATCCATGACCAGAGCGAATTCATCATGGGCACAGGTATACCAGGGCGAAATGCCTTCGGCGCGCAGAGTCTCCAGGACATAGATCTGGTTCTGGCCGAAAACGACTTTCTCGTAAGGCTTGGAACGGTTGGCGATATCGAAGCAATTTGAAAATGCGTAATGACGCACATCGTCGTCAATCGCCTGCACGCCACCCTTTTCAAAGGATTTCAGCGAGCCGAATTTGGTCTCGTATTGAACCGTCATGCTTGTCTCCTGATCGTTATGGACAGCTGCTATGGGTGCAGCTTGTGAACGCAGTGTAGGCAG
>CAIQLE010000102.1 GCA_903872555.1 uncultured bacterium | reverse complement strand
TGGCGATAACTCAGACGTCACTTTGCATGTGACGAATATTAATGATTTGTCCACCTTCAAAGCGCTCACAGTGCAAAAGTTTGCTGCTTCAGGGATTGATGTGGTTGCCATTGATGTGGGAGACCAGGCCCAAGGCATGACGCCATCCGGCGACCCTGAACTGGCCATGTATCAGTCGCTCTCTCAGTCAAAGAATGTGCTCGATGCCATTTCAGCGGGCAAGTTAGCCGGCCTGTCGGTGGATATGTCAGGTACGGAAATTGGTTTCAGTCTGTCATCCATTCTGGCACCAGGTGCGGGTGTCAGTTTTGTGAATTCAGTCAATGCGCTGGGTCATTTGAATGTGGGTACGGTTAGTGCCGATATGATGAATCCTGGATATGCGATTGAAAATATCCTGACCGTCGCCAGTTCAGGCATTAAAGACAACTGGGTCGAAGTCACGGACATGAGTCGTATGAATTATGACGGTCAAATTCAAACGCTTGCCATGCTGACCAAGTCCATCGCTAAAGCAGATGCTGCGGGCGTTGTTTTGCTGAAGGCCGGCACGGGTGATCTTGGTATGTATGGGGAAGCGACTGGTTTGTATGACACGCTCTATAGTCAGAATACAAACCCTAGCGATATGATTCACAACATGCAAACCTTTGGCACCTTGATCAAAGGTATCAAAAATATTTATGCCGACTTTACAGTGTCGAATGATGAGGATATGCAGATCAATTCAACTGCCGCAAACAATATGGGCAGTGCTGATCTGCAAAATACCTTTCTGAATAATTTTGCTAAGCTGGGTCTGCGCGGTATTGTCGTCAACGAGAATGTGGTCAATGATTTTGTGAGTCTGGGAGAAAATCAGGGTATTGATCTGACAGATGGTAATTACATTTCCCAGAACCTGCCAATTTCGCAAATGGCTCAGACCCTGGACATCATTTACAAGCTGGATGCAGACAGCACGACGTCATCGACGGGCTTGTCTGAATATGTCTATCAGTCGGGCAGTATTTATGAAAATGGCGGTGCGGTAATGAAAGACGGTATTTTTGCTTTCCGCGCCAATGTGAACGCAATCGATAAAATCATGATCACCAATGCAGCCAATGGCGACATGAGCATTGATCTGTCTGAACTGGGTTTGTATGGTGCTAATACGAATGGTGTGACAGCGTCCAACTTTAGTTCGGTGGTGAGCCATCGCAGCACGGATGCGAATGACACCTTCCATCTGGCCGCCAGCAATGGACATGATGTCATTATTCAGATCGTCGGCCTGACCGATTACACGCAATTCACGGCCAGCGATCTGAAAGAGGGATACACGGCTGCGGGTTAAAAAATAGCTGTAGCTGCTTATTCGAAAAACTGCTGCGTAGTGAAAACTTCGTAGCAGAGATTCTGTAGCAAATTAAAAGCCCTGATGAACTCAGGGCTTTTTTTTCGCCCATACAAAAAAATAGGGCGGTTGCCGCATTGCGACATCCGCCCTACATCTATGCTGCTTAGTACTTAATGCTTAGTACTTAATGCTTAGTATTTAATGCTTAGTACTTAATCATGAGTACTTGCTAATTAATGCTTACCCGTCTGCTCTTTGAACCATTCAGGATGATGATGCTTAGCCCACTCCGCATCGACTGAACCACGCGTCATGGCACGTATCGTTCCCTTGACCCAGATCGCTGCGTAAACGTGCACGATCAGAGCAATGATGCCGGTGAAGCCAGCCAGCATATGGATCAGCATGGCAAAGCGTATCAGCGGTATCGGGAAATACATCGCGAAGTAAGAGCGCCAGATCACAATGCCGGTCAGGACCAGCAGCGCTACGCTGCCGACCATGGTCCAGAACATTAGCTTCTGACCGGCGTTGTATTTGCCGATAGGGAGCTTGTCCGGGCCGCTGCCATTGTTGATGACTTCTTCTATCATCTTCAGCCATTCAATATCGACGGGCTTGATGATGTTTTCTTTCCAGACCCGCATGGAGAGGCCAACGAAGCTGCCGGCCATCACCAGACCGAGGAAGGGGTGCAGGATACGCGCCCACACCGGTCCACCGAGTACGGAAGAAAGGAAGAAGAAAGCAGGATGGAAGAAGGCCAGTCCTGACAGTGACAGCAGAACAAACAGCAGCGCCACTATCCAGTGATTGACCCTGTCCGACACACCATAACGTGGAATGAATTTGCTCATATCAGGCCTCTTCTTTCGCAGCGTCGTGCTCTTCGGGATGCACTTCTTTCGGGCCCTTGGTGATGTAGTGGAAGAATCCACCCATTACCGCCAGACCGATGCCGAAGGACAGTAGCGGTTTGGTGATGCCTTTCCAGAGCGAGACCATGGTGCTGATCTTGGGCTCATTCGGCAGACCGTGATACAGGCCGGGGCGATCAGCATGGTGCAGCACATACATCACGTGCGTGCCACCGACACCGGCCGGGTTGTACAGACCGGCGCTTTCATAGCCGCGTTCTTTCAGGTCCACCACGCGTTCTTCTGCCTGATGAATCATGGCTTCTTTGGTGCCAAACATAATGGAACCGGTAGGACAGGCTTTGACGCAAGCAGGCTCATTGCCAACTGCGACGCGATCTGAACACAGGGTGCATTTGTAGGCCTTGCTGTCTTTTTTCGAGATGCGTGGCACATCGAAAGGGCAGCCTGCAACGCAGTAGCCACAACCGATGCAACTGTCCTGATTGAAATCGACGATGCCATTCGAGTACTGCACGATGGCACCGGGCGAAGGGCAGGCCTTGAGGCAGCCCGGGTCTTCGCAGTGCATGCAGCCGTCCTTGCGGATCAGCCACTCGAGCTTACCGGCTTCTTCGATTTCCGAGAACCGCATCACGGTCCAGGAATTTTCAGTCAGGTCAGTCGGGTTGTCATAGACGCCGATGTTTTCACCGATTTCATCGCGCAAGTCATTCCATTCCATACAGGCGGACTGGCAGGCCTTGCAGCCTATGCACTTGGAGACATCAATCAGTTTCGCAATCGGCGTGGAGCTGCGCGCCTGCGGCGTTGCGGTGGTCGTTGCCGACCTTCTTACAATATCTGAACTCATCATGGTGATTTATGCCTTCACAACATCGACCAGGAACGACTTGAATTCCGGCGTCTGGGTGTTTGCATCACCGACCACAGGCGTCAGCACATTCGTGATGTAGCCTTGTTTGGTCAGTCCCTTGAAACCCCAGTGGTTCGGAATGCCGATCGTGTGGGTTTCTTTGCCTTCGATCATGAGCGGTTTCAAACGCTTGGTGACCACGGCCTTGGCAATGATTTCACCGCGCTTGGAACGCACCTTGATCTTGTCGCCGTGCTTGATGCCACGTGACTCGGCCAGTTTTTCACCAATTTCTATGAACAGCTCGGGCTGCAGCACAGCGTTGATACGCTGATGCTTGGTCCAGGTGCCGAAGTGTTCGGTCAGACGATAGGTGGTGGCGACGATAGGGAAGTCTTTCGCTGTGCCCAGTTCTTCACGGTCGCCTTTGAACATACGGGCGGCCGGATTATTACGCGCCTTAGGATTGTTCGGCCAGAACGGATTGTGTTCCAGCGGCGATTCAAAGGGCTCGTAATGCTCAGGGAAAGGACCTTCGGCCATTTTGTCGACAGCGAAGAAGCGTGCCACACCTTCAGGATTCATGATGAAGGGGCTGACGTTTTCTTCCGGCGCTGCATCGGCACGCATGTCAGGCACATCCGAGCCTGCCCACTTGTCGCCTTTCCATTCCACCAGCTTACGCTTGGGATTCCAGGCCTTGCCTTCAGGCGTGGAGGAAGCGCGGTTGTAAAGAATGCGGCGATTCGCTGGCCACGCCCACGCCCAGTTCGGCGTATTGCCGTGACCGGTGTCGGTGTTGTCGCGTCTTGCCATCTGATTGCCGGCCTGTGTCCAGCAGCCTGAGAAAATCCAGACGCCGCACGCGGTGCTGCC
>CAIQLE010000101.1 GCA_903872555.1 uncultured bacterium | reverse complement strand
GCATTCAATGACATAGGCAGCCTGCTGGACACCTATCCGGAAACAAATGAGGGTCACGCACCAGAACGCATATTTGGTCAGCTCAGCCTGAAAAAACTGAGTGCCTTTGTGGACCAGCGTGAGAAACCCATACTGAAAGATCTGGACATACGCTTTGAAGCAGGTGAAGTGATAGGCATCGTCGGACCTTCAGGCGCTGGCAAATCCACACTGGCACGCTGCATCGTCGGTGTCTGGCCGCGCACCACCGGCAGCGTACAACTGGATGGCATAGATCTCAGCCGCTGGTCACGCGCAGCCCTCGGTCCGCACATAGGTTACCTGCCTCAGGATGTGGAACTACTGGAAGGGAATGTGGCGCAAAATATCTGTCGCTTCAATACCATCGATTCCGAGGCCATCATTGAAGCGGCCAAGCGTGCTGACATTCACGAAATGATTTTGCGCCTGCCTATGGGCTATGACACCCCGGTTGGTCAGGCCGGCAAACTGCTCTCAGGCGGGCAGCGTCAGCGTCTTGCACTGGCACGCGCTATTTATGGTCTGCCCTCTCTGGTGGTGCTGGATGAACCGAATGCCAATCTGGATGATGCCGGTGAGGCCGCTCTCGCTGCTGCTATCAAACATCTGAAAGCCGCCGGGAAAACGGTCTTCATGGTGCTGCATCAACGCAATCTGCTGGTACTGGCTGATCGCGTGCTGGTCATGAATGATGGCCGCATCAGCCAGTTTGGCAAACTCGATACCCTCGTAACGCCGGGCAGCTCCGAACCCATCATACGCCCGGAACAGGCCGCCTGACACTCTAAGATTCCATGAAAAATCTGCCTTCCAAATCCCTGCAAACCATCACTGACGTTGATCAGCTGACTGAGCTCGGTCCAGACCTGCCCACCGACACGCAATCGACGATACGTTTGGGATTCATTGCCATTGCACTGGGCTTCGGCAGCTTCCTCGCCTGGGCCGCCTGGGCACCGCTGGATGAAGGCGTGCCTGCACCCGCCATCGTGGCCATCGACACCAAGCGCAAAGCCATACAGCATATGACAGGCGGTATTGTGGACAGAGTGCTGGTGCGTGAAGGGCAGTTTGTGAAAGCCGGTGATGTACTGGTCGAACTGAATGAGGGATCAACCCGCGCCAATTTCGAATCCATACGTCAAAGCTATATGGCCCAACGCGCAGCAGAAAGCCGTTTGCTGGCTGAGCTCAGTAATGCATCTGTCATTAGTTTTCATCCTGACCTGCTGGCCGCTAGCAATGATGCTTTCATCAAACAGCACATCACTACGCAGACACAGTTGTTTGAATCGCGTCGTAATTCTGTGCGCAATGAAATAGGTGCGATGGATGAATCGATCGCGGGACAAGTTGCTATGCTTGCCGGAAATTTACAGCAGATAGAGAGCAGAAAATTACAGGCTGAAAAACAGGCAGAACAACTCAAGAGTGTCAGCGATCTTGCCAATGAAGGCTATGTGCCGCGCAATCAGGCGCTGCAGCTGGAACAGGGGCAAGCTGAATTGAACGCAACGCTGGCAGATCTGCAGGCCTCTCGCATACGGATAGAACGCTCTATCGCTGAAATGCGCTTACGCAAAGCGCAAAGAACACAGGATTTTTTAAAAGAGGCCGGCACCCAGCTGGCTGATGTGCGCAAAGAAGTACAGGCGGGTCGCGAACGTCTTGATGCTGTTGCTGGCGAACTTGGTCGTGTGAAGATCAAATCTCCGGTCGATGGTCAGGTCGTCGGCATCACACTCAGCTCGGTTGGTGGCATCGTCTCTCCGGGACAGCGACTGATGGATGTCGTCCCTAAAGAAGAAGGCGTGATTCTGGAAGCCAAATTGCCGGTGATTGTGATTGATCGGGTGCGTGCAGGTGATGAAGTGGCCGTGCGTTTTTCTACCTTTGCTCATTCCCCGCAACTCGTCGTGGACGGACTGCTTAATTCCATCTCTGGCGATGTCGTCACCGAATCGACTGCTGCGGGTAACACCAGCTATTATCTGGCGCGCATTCAGCTCACCAAAGAGGGGCTGAACAAATTAGGCAACCATACTCTGCAGCCGGGTATGTCCGCCGAAGTGCTGATCAAAACCGGCGAGCGCTCCTTACTCACCTATCTCATGAATCCTTTGAGCAAGCGGGTGGCAGCATCAATGAAGGAAGAGTAATCCGCAGTGACAATGCCAGATTGACAAAGGGCGTGAAGATTTTCCAATGCACACTTAGTCAAAAATGACGATATTGTCATCTAGCCGTGCATGGACACCTCCACACTGAGGGCCTGTCGCAGGATGGCGAATTGCGCTGCTTGAAGATGCTGAGATTCGTTTTCAATTCGTTAT
>CAIQLE010000100.1 GCA_903872555.1 uncultured bacterium | reverse complement strand
TTGCCACATCTTTTGCATTTGTCGCCTTCCTGCACAAGCGAAATATCAACAAAGTCTTCAACAAAAAAATCTCTGCCAATGTTCACGTTTTTATAATGAAAATCTTTTTTATTAGCTCCAGTGACTGCATTTTTTATATTTAATTTTTTGCAATAGCTCTATATAAAGAGCATCGTAAATCGGCACATCCTGAATTTTTGAAGGTCGACATCAAAATAATCGCGTAATGAATTAGCTCAGGACGTCTGCTCCAGGGACGACACGCGATTCCGGCCGCCTGCTTTTGCGCGGTACATCGCCAGATCAGCCTGCTGCTGAATTTCCAGCATGGTTTGCTCGCTATGCTCATTCCTTGCGACACCGATGCTGGCGGTGATCTTACGCTGACCATCACCTATCGATAGCGCTATAGATGCGATCGATGCTCTGATATGCTCTGCCAAACCAAGCGCATCATGAAAGGATGTATTGGGCAAGAATATAGAAAATTCTTCGCCGCCAATTCTTCCCAATGCATCACTGCGACGTATGCTTTGTACAAGCACATCGGCAACGGATTTCAAAACAAGGTCACCGGCAGCATGGCCATAGGTATCATTAATTGATTTGAAATGATCCAGATCAACGAACAATACAGAGTAAGGCGCCTTGTTTCGTTGTGCTACATGAATCAGGCTGTCGCATAATTCATAATAAGCACGGGCATTTAATATCCCAGTTAAAGGATCACGGGTTGCCATGATTTTTAACTGGCTATTCGACTCACGCATACGCATGAAAAAATTCACGGATCGATTGGCATAGGCATGAAAAAATGCTGCCGAATAAATCATGCTGATCACGGCTGTTGCTAGCGCATTGGGTGAATAAGGTGCCGTCATATAAGGATTGCCAGCCACCAGTCCCGTTACAATCAGCAGCGTCACCATACCGCCTACAAGCCGGCCCAGGAGCAGATAGGCGCCGGGAATATTCGTAAACAACCACAAAATACGAAGCTCATCGCCCGGCACATAGGCCATGGCCGAGGCCAGCTCAAGCAAACTGGCAATTTCATAGAGCCAGACCACAGGAATAAACCACTGCTTACGGCCTCGCAATGCCAGCCACAACACAAAGGACACGATGGTAAACAGTGTCATTGAACGTATATGTTCTGCTGGTATCTGTGACACACCACTTTCAGATGGAATAATAAAACCCACGGTCGCAAGGGCAGCGACTGCCAGTAAGACCATCAGGAATTTATATTGGAATTCCCGGTATTCTTCATTTTCAGGAAACTCCACATTTCCAAAGAAATATCTTCCCAGCATAGACATAAGCGCTCCGCATGAAAACCAGAAGAATTGGTTTAATAATTATGAGCGTTCATGTTACCTGATGGCAAAGGTATTGAAAATGCGTGTATCTCAGCTGCGCCTTAAGGCAGATGCGGCAAAGTAGTAAATGAAAGAATTATCAGAACCACAAAATAAAAGCCTGCTGAATTGGCAAGGAAGCTGTGATTCAGCGTCAGGGAAGTCCTGAGCCAGGATGTTTCAGTGAAAATTGGAATTGATTGGCCTGCCCAACAGGAGTCGAACCTGTGACCTACGGCTTAGAAGGCCGTTGCTCTATCCAGCTGAGCTATGGGCAGTACTTGATATGGATACGAAAGAGATAGTGCGAAATGAAAAACGGGTTGTCAATGACAACCCGTTTTTTTGATTGGTCGGAGTACAAGGATTCGAACCTTGGACCCCCTGCTCCCAAAGCAGGTGCGCTACCGGGCTGCGCCACACTCCGAAGAAGAGAATTATAGCCGATGACTCAGGACTCAGTCACGAGATTTGTTGCATCCCAGATCAGGCCGGTATGCAGCTGGCGATGCGTTCGGCCAGATTGCTGGCCAATCCTGCATCCCGCGCCTCGACCATGACCCGTAACAGCGGCTCCGTACCCGAGGGGCGGATCAGCACCCTGCCCGCGTTGCCCAGTTCAGCCTCCGCTTTTTCCTTCTCGGATAAGAGCGCTTTACTGGACTGCCAGTCGAAACCAGGCTGTATGCGCACATTCAGGAGGGTCTGTGGCCAGAGCTGCATATCGGCCGTGCTTTCCGACAGGGTCTTGCCGCTGCGGCGCAAGGCCGACAACAGCTGTAGCGCCGAGATAATGCCGTCGCCGGTCGTATGGCTGTCCAGGAACAGTAAGTGTCCCGAGCCCTCACCG
>CAIQLE010000099.1 GCA_903872555.1 uncultured bacterium | reverse complement strand
TTAGGTCAATCGCTGTGGCGACGTGTGCAGCCATTGATGCGACATTGTTTGCCAGTACAAAATTCTTGGCAGGCATTTGCGCTGGGTGGTCTGTGGGGCTGGGTGCCCTGCGGCATGGTTTACAGCGTATTGATGACGGCGCTGATGACGGGCTCTGCCGCCCATGGTGCTTTGGTCATGGCGGCGTTTGGTCTGGGTACCTTGCCTTTATTATTTTCCATCGGCGTGGCGGGTGCTTCTATGCAGCGCTTGCTGCAACAGCCCCTCATCAGAGTATCAGCAGGTGTGCTGGTGCTGGCTTTCGGTCTGCTCGGTCTGTATCGCGCAGGGACGGGTCTGTCGCATGGCTGGCTGGATACCGTGTGCATCACGCCGGGAGTGGTGCGATGAATACTCTATTTCAAACCCAAGCCCAAGCCCAAGCCCAAGTTCAAGCTGCAAGCCTCGCCTGCTTTCATTGCGGCTTGCCCGTGCCCGCAGGTTCTGACTGGACGGTGCAGATTGATGGACTCGCTCAGCCCATGTGTTGCCCCGGTTGCGAAGCCGTTGCGCTGGCCATCGTAGAGAATCATTTAAGTGATTATTATCGCAGTCGGCAAAGTCTGCCTGTAGGCGTTGCAGCACTCGTGCCTGAAGGCTTGAAACTTTACGATGCACCCGAACTACAGGCGCAATTTACGGGTAGTGATGGCGGCGCTGAGGCAACCTTATCGGTTGAAGGCATACGCTGCTCGGCCTGTGTCTGGCTGATAGAAAAACGACTGTCACAGATTCCGGGTATGCAGGCCGCCAATCTGAATGTGGCGACAGAAAAATTGCAAGTCCGGTGGGATGCCACGCAATGCAAACCTAGTGATATTTTGCAGGCAGTGCGTGAGGTAGGTTATGTCGCCTATCCCTTCGATCCGATTCAGCATGGCGAGCTGCTCAGAAAAAATGCCAGGACCTTATTTAAACGTTTGTTTGTAGCGGGTCTGTCCATGATGCAGGTGATGATGTATGCCGTCCCTGTATATATGGCCGAGGCGGGCAGCATAGAGCCGGACATGGAAGCGCTGATGCGCTGGGCCAGTCTTGTTCTCACAGCCCCGGCCGTGTTTTATTCAGCGCTGCCTTTCTTCAAAGGCGCGTGGACAGATATCAAACAAGGTGCCTTGGGCATGGATGTGCCGGTGGCACTGGGTGTCGGTGCCGCCTTCATCGGCAGCACCTGGGCCACGGTCACGAATCATGGTGATGTGTATTTTGATTCTGTCACCATGTTTGTATTTCTTTTACTGGCCAGCCGCTATCTGGAACTACGGGCGCGCCGTCGCGCAGCGGCTTCACTGGAAAACATGCAGCATGCCTTGCCGGATTCTGCCTGGCTTTTAAAAACTTATCCCGCAAGCCGGGAAGCGACGCTGATCGCTGCCGCCCAATTGCAGGCGGGTGACGTGATACTCAGCAAACCCGGTGAAGCGATACCAGCCGACTGCGTGATCATCGAAGGTGAAACATCGCTTGATTTATCTCTGCTGACAGGCGAGAGCCAGCCGCAGTCCAAAAGCGTGGGCGCGGCCATTCCCGGCGGGGCAGTCAATACCCGTCAGGCCGTCATTCTTCGCGTGGAGAAAATCAGCAAAGACAGTACCTTGTCTTCACTCATACGTTTGATAGAACGTGCAGGGCAGGGCAAGCCGCAGATTGCGCAATGGGCCGATCATGTCGCTGCTTGGTTTGTGACGGCGCTCCTATTGTTTGCTGCAGGTGTTTTTGCTTTCTGGCTCTGGCATGACGCCGCACGCGCCTGGCCGATTGCGATTGCGGTGCTGGTGGTGTCCTGTCCCTGCGCATTGTCGCTGGCTACACCCTCGGCACTGGCTGCAGCCACCGACAGATTATTGCGGCAAGGCGTGCTGGTGGTGCAGCCGCATGTACTGGAGACTTTGCATCGCGCCAGTCATATCGTGTTTGATAAAACCGGCACCCTCACGGCAGGCAAGCCGCAATTGCACAGCCTGCATTTACTGGGAAGCATGGATGAGGCGCGCGCCTTACAGATTGCCGCTGCGCTCGAAGCCGGCAATGCCCATCCTTTATCACGTGCTTTATTAGAAGCTGCACTTCATCGTCAAGACACAGACGCAGTGAATCCAATTAAAGCGGAGGCGATTGATTATGTGCAGGGGCGGGGCATAGCCGCTGTCATCAACGGCAAAGCTTATCGCATAGGCAGTGCTGCTTTTGTTGCAGAGCTCGCCGGTGGTGATGTAAAGCATGCCTCCGTAGCCGGCGTGAGCGAAGTTTTTTTAGGCCGTGAAGCAGAATGGCTGGCCTGTTTCGAACTGGCCGATGTGCTCAAGCCGGATGCTCAGGCAGCTGTCAACTGGTTCAGGGCAGAGGGCCGACAAGTGATTCTTTTGTCAGGTGATGCGCCTGCGATCACACAACAAGTGGCAGCCAGTCTGGGTATGGATCAGGCGCAGGGTGGGATGCTGCCCGAAGATAAAATGGCTTTTGTTCAGCGCCTGCAACAACAAGGGGCAGTGGTCGCTATGGTGGGTGATGGTATTAATGATGCGGCGGTACTGCGTGCAGCGGATGTATCTTTTGCCATGGGTTCGGGCGCAGCGTTGGCGCAATCGCATGCCGATGCGGTGCTCTTGTCGGGCAGCCTGACATCCTTGCTAGATGCCGCCCGCGCTGCGCACAGCTGCATGCGTGTCATACGCCAGAATCTGGCTTGGGCCACGCTCTACAATCTCGTGGCGATACCTGCTGCAGCCTTAGGCTTACTGCAGCCCTGGATGGCGGGCGTGGGCATGTCCCTCAGCTCGGCGCTGGTCATTCTGAATGCGCTGCGCCTGCAGCGTCTGCCTAAAACTTCACACAGGGCTGTCTGATGGAAGCGCTGTATCTCTTAATTCCCTTGTCGGTGCTCGTGGTCTTTATTGCGCTATGGGTTTTCTTTCGTGCCATGGATGGCGGTCAGTTTGATGATCTGGAAGGACCGGCCATGCGCATTCTGCAAGATGACGATAGCGTCCAGCCAGAGACTGCTCAGTCTCAAAAAAATAACGAGAAATAAGCTTCCCGCTAGTTTGCTCGCCATCCGGCCAAATTTGACTCAGGTCAAGGAATTTTGCCTATCCGAAACGTACCCTGAGGCATCTTCGTCGTAAACCTAGGGGACTTTCTGTGGATACAGCACTGAACTACAACTACCGCGTGGTCAAGCAGTTCGCGATCGCGACCGTAGTGTGGGGCGTGGTGGGCATGTTGGTGGGGGTGATCATTGCCGCCCAGCTCGCCTGGCCTGCGCTGAATTTTGATACGGCCTGGCTGACTTATGGTCGCCTGCGCCCACTGCATACCAATGCGGTGATTTTTGCCTTTGGCGGCTGCGCGCTGTTTGCGACCTCGTACTACGTGGTCCAGCGCACCTGTCAGGTCAGGCTGTTCTCCGACACCTTAGCCTCCTTTACCTTCTGGGGCTGGCAACTGGTGATCGTAGCAGCGGCGGTTTCGCTGCCTCTGGGCTACACCTCAGGTAAGGAATACGCCGAACTGGAATGGCCTATCGATATCCTGATCGCGCTGGTCTGGGTCTCGTATGCGGTGGTCTTCTTCGGAACGCTCATCAAGCGCAAGACCTCGCACATTTATGTCGCGAACTGGTTCTATGGCGCCTTCATCCTGACGGTCGCTGTGCTGCACATCGTGAACTCGGCAGCGATGCCGGCCACCATGACCAAATCCTATTCGGCCTATACCGGCGTGCAGGATGCGATGATCCAGTGGTGGTACGGTCACAATGCGGTGGGCTTCTTCCTGACCGCGGGTTTCCTTGGCATGATGTATTACTTCATTCCCAAGCAGGCTGAGCGTCCTGTCTTTTCCTATCGTCTGTCCATCGTGCACTTCTGGGCACTGATCTTCACCTATATGTGGGCAGGCCCGCACCATCTGCATTACACCGCCTTACCTGACTGGGCTCAGTCGCTGGGCATGGTGTTCTCGCTGATCCTGCTGGCACCCAGCTGGGGCGGCATGATCAACGGCATCATGACGCTCTCGGGCGCATGGCATAAGCTGCGCAGCGATCCTATTCTGAAGTTCCTGGTGGTGTCCCTGTCCTTCTATGGCATGTCGACCTTCGAAGGTCCGATGATGTCCATAAAGACTGTGAATGCACTGTCGCACTACACCGACTGGACCGTGGGTCATGTGCACTCAGGTGCGCTAGGCTGGGTGGGTCTGGTGTCGATGGGCTCTATCTACTATCTGATCCCGCGTCTGTCGGGCAAAAAAGAAATGTGGAGCGTGAAGCTCATCGAGTGGCACTTCTGGACCGCCACCATCGGCATCGTGCTGTACATCGCCTCGATGTGGATAGCCGGTGTGATGCAGGGCTTGATGTGGCGTGCAGTCAATACCGATGGCACGCTGACCTACACCTTTGTTGAAGGCGTGAAGGCTACATTCCCTTACTACGTAATCCGTGTGTCTGGCGGCGCGCTGTATCTGGGAGGTATGTTGATGATGGCCTTCAATGTGTTCAAGACGGTCATTGATGGTCAGGCTGTCGATGCACGCATTCCGGTTGCGACCGGCGCGCACGCTTAATACCAGGAGAACTGAATGAAATTCTCTCATGAGTCTATCGAGAAAAAACCGTGGCTGCTGATCGTGCTAGTGCTGCTGGTTGTCAGCATCGGCGGTCTGGTCGAGATCGTGCCACTGTTTTTTCAGAAGTCTACTACCGAGCCTGTGGCCGGACTGACGCCGTATAGTCCGCTGCGTCTGGCTGGTCGCGATATTTATGTACGCGAAGGCTGCTACAACTGTCACTCGCAGATGATCCGTCCTTTCCGTGCAGAGACCGAGCGTTATGGTCACTACTCGGTGGCCGGTGAATTTGTGTATGACCGTCCCTTCCAGTGGGGCTCTAAGCGTACCGGCCCCGATCTGGCTCGTGTCGGTGGCCGTTACAGTGATGACTGGCATCGCACCCACCTGAATAATCCGCGCGATCTGGTGCCTGAATCGAATATGCCTGCCTATCCATGGCTCGCCAAGACCGCGCTCGACCCGCAAGACATCGTGTCTCATCTGAAGGCACTCAAGCGTCTGGGTGATCCATACACGGATGAACAAATTGCGGCTGCTCCGAAAGAGCTGGAAGGCAAGACCGAGCAGGATGCGCTAGTCGCCTACCTGCAAGGCATGGGCATTCTGATCAAGGCGAGGAGATAAACATGGATCTCATATCACTGGTATCGGATGCGCGCAGCATCGTCACGCTGATCTGCATGCTGACCTTCATAGGCATCGTTGTGTGGGCGTATAGCGCAGGCCGTAAGGAAGATTTCGAAGAGGCGGCGATGCTGCCCTTCGCAGATGAAGAGATGCACACTAAAGAGCAGGAGCCACGTCATGGCTGATTTTACGAGCGGATTCTGGAGTATTTACATCACGATCCTGACCATCGTCTCGATCATTGGTTGCGGCGTGCTGTTATGGTCGCAAGCGACAGTCAAGATTGTGGTTCCTAAAGACGGAGAGGCAGAAACGACAGGCCACTCCTGGGACGAAGGTCTGCAGGAACTGAACAATCCTATGCCGCGCTGGTGGATGTGGCTGTTCTATATCACCATCGTGTTTGGCTTTGCCTATCTGACGCTGTATCCGGGTCTGGGTACGTTTGCCGGCAAACTGGGCTGGGCATCGAAGGGTCAATACGAAGAAGAGCTGAAGATGGCAGATGCTGAGTTCGGTCCTTTGTTTGAAAAATTCCAGAAGACCGATATCAAAACGCTGGCCACCGATCCTCAGGCGCATGCCATAGGTGAGCGTCTGTTCCTGACCTACTGCTCGCAGTGTCATGGTTCGGATGCGCGCGGCAACAAAGGCTATCCCAATCTGACGGACAGCGACTGGCTGCATGGCGGTGATCCTGAGACGATTAAGGCAACGATACTCAAAGGTCGTCACGGTCAGATGCCTGCCATGGGCGCTGCTCTGGGCACTGAGAAGGACATCGAGAATGTGGCTCACTATGTGCGTTCATTGTCGGGTTCAAATGCCGATCCCATCAAGGTCGCGTTTGGCAAAGAGAAGTTTGCTGCATGTGCAGCCTGCCATGGTGCTGACGGTAAAGGCAATCAGGCCGTGGGTGCGCCGAATCTGACGGATAAGTCCTGGCTGTATGGCGGCAGTGTGGCAACCATCATGGAAACCATACGTGGAGGTCGCAATAATGTGATGCCGGCCTTCGATGAATTTCTGGGTGAAGCCAAGGTGCACTTGCTGACGGCCTATGTCTGGAGTCTGTCCAACAGCACGACACCGGTTCCGACCAGTAAATAAGCAGGACAGTAAATAAGCAGGACAGCAGGTCAACAGGAAAATAAATGGCGCACGAAGACTCGCAGGTCTCAGTAATTAAAATGTATGCCGCACGCGAGGAAATTTATGCGCGTGAAGTACAAGGTCGATATGCGAGTCTGCGCTGGCTGTTTGTGTGGCTGACGCAGCTGCTGTTTTACGGCGCACCCTGGCTGAACTGGAATGGCCGTCAGGCTGTTCTGTTTGATCTGGGCGCCCGTAAGTTCTATATCTTTGGCATCGTGCTGTGGCCACAGGATTTTATCTATCTGGCTGCACTGCTGATCATCAGTGCTTATTCGCTCTTTCTCTTCACTGCAATCTTCGGTCGTGTCTGGTGTGGTTTTGCCTGCCCGCAGACGGTCTACACCGAAATTTTCATGTGGATAGAACGCAAGATCGAAGGCAGCCGCAGTGCGCGTATGAGGCTGGACCGTCAGCCTGCATCCGCAGAAAAATTCGCGCGTAAATTTGCCAAGCACATGGTCTGGGGCGGAGTCGCCTTATGGACCGGGTTTACCTTTGTCGGCTATTTCACGCCCATACATACGCTATCAGCTGAAATCGTCGCAGCCACACTCGGACCGTGGGAATTGTTCTGGGTCTTGTTTTACTCGTTTGCCACCTATGGCAATGCGGGCTGGATGCGCGAGCAGGTTTGTAAATATATGTGTCCCTACGCTCGTTTCCAGAGCGCGATGTTTGATAAAGACAGTCTGATCATCACCTATGACAAAGAGCGTGGTGAGCCGCGCGGTGCGCGCAATAAATCTGATGAGGCGGCAGCCAAGGGGCTGGGCTCCTGTGTCGACTGCTCCATGTGCGTGCAAGTCTGTCCGACCGGTATCGATATACGCAATGGTCTGCAGTATGAATGTATAGGTTGCGGTGCCTGTGTGGATGCCTGCAACCATGTGATGGACAAGATAGGCGAGCCGCGCGGACTGGTACGTTTCTGGACTGACCATGCCATGCTCAAGCGCTGGTCATCGGCGCAGATCTTGCGACATGCTTTCCGTCCACGTGTGCTCATCTATAGCGCTGTGTTGCTAATCATTGTCTCGGTATTTTTCGGTACCTTGTTCAATCGCACGCCCCTGAAAATGGATGTGATTCGTGATCGTGGTTCTATGGGCCGTGAAGTGGAAAACGGCATGATAGAAAACGTTTACCGTTTACAGATCATGAACACCGATGAAGCGCCTCACCATTACCGTATTGCGGTCTCCGGCATCGACACTATTCAGCTGCAAGGTGCTGCGGAAGTGTCGCTCGCATCGACAGAGTCGCGGGGTGTGGCCGTGAATGTGCGCACCGCGGAAGGCAAGGGCGAGAAGGGCTCCAACAAGATCTTCTTTACCCTGACGAGTATGGATAAACCAGGTCTGGAAGTGAAAGAAAAAGCAGTGTTCTTCATTCCACGCTAATCAAGGCAGATCATGCATACTGCGCACACTATGAATTCAACTCAACAGCCCTGGTATCGTCATCGCTGGCCCTGGCTGCTGATGGCCGGGCCCTTCACGGTGCTGGTCGCGGGCATGATCACGATGTGGATTTCTTTCTCCGGTGCGGACGCACTGGTAGTGGATGACTACTACAAGCAAGGTAAGGCCATCAATCAGGATTTGCGGCGCGACAGAGCTGCGGCCAGTCTCGGTCTGCAGGCAGCCTTGCGCTATGATGCCAATGCCGGTGTGGTCAGTGGTCAGCTGCAAGGTATAAAAACCAGTACGCCACTGACACTGATGCTGGTGCATCCGACAGTGCCTGAAAAAGATATCAAACGGAATGTGGTGGCCGATGCATCAGGTGCCTTCAGCATGACTTTGCCTTTGCTGGAACGCGCACACTGGCAAGTGCAAGTCGAGGACACTCAGCATCAATGGCGTTTGCAAGGCGCCTGGTTGTGGCCGCAACAAAAAAACATAGACATCCGGCCTCTTGATTTTAAGGCTGAGGGTGCAAAGGGAGATTAATTCATGCTGAAATTAGCCATGACGGTGCTGTGGCCATCGTTCCTCTCAGCCATTCTGGCCGAGGGTCTGTTTTTTTCTATGTTTGATCCGGCCGACCTGATGATGGTGGGTGGACATGCGGATGTGCCGCCGATTGCAGCTTATACGATGGGCTTCTTTTTTTTCTGGAGCTTTTGTGCCATCGCCAGCATGATCAGTATTTATTTATCCCACACTGAAGTGCCTAAGCAGCCGCCGTTCTGAAGCTGTTTAATCGCAGACTTCCGTGCCTGCAGCCATCGCTTTCAGACGCACGGGATCAAGCAATTCGATCTCGCGGTTGGCCACTCGCAGCAAGCCCTGTTTTTTCAGGCGTGACAGTAAGCGACTGATGCTCTCTATCGTCAGCCCGAGATAATTGCCTATCTCTTCACGCGACATACGCAGCTGGAAGGTGCTGGAAGAATAGCCGCGTGCTGCATAGCGTGAAGACAGATTCACGAGAAAAGCAGCAAAGCGCTGATCGGCGCTCATATTGCCCAACAAAAGCATGACATTTTGTTCGCGTGTGATTTCCTGGCTCATCATGCGGTGGAAATGATGCAGCAAGGTAGGAATCGTGCCGAACAATTCTTCCAGACGGGCAAAAGGAATTTCACACACCTCACTGTCTTCCAGCGCCATGGCATCGCAATGATGTTGGTCGGTGCTGATGGCATCCATGCCCAATAACTCCCCAGCCATTTGAAAGCCAGTGATCTGCTGCTCGCCGCTCTGGCTGACCTGATAAGTTTTGAAGTGGCCTAAGCGTATGGCATACAGGTTGGTGAAAGTGTCATCCATCCTGTAGAGCAGCGTATCTTTGGGCACCTTGCGACGTCGGCCTATGATCTGATCCAGCTTGTGCATTTCCGACTCGCCCAGTCCCATAGGCAGGCACAGCTGGTGCATGCTGCAGGTAGAACAGCTGCTGCGCAGGGCCTGCACATTAAAACCGGCGGGTGAAACGAGGGCTTGGGCTTGGCTCATGGACGATGCATTCAAAGTAGGCACCGCCGAATTTAACCGATTTAAGCGCTCGCTGTCACGACAGTTTCATTATTGATATCAATCAATTGCTTCATAGGGCAATCCGACATAGTTTTCGGCGATGGTGGTGCGTCCGGCATCCGAGCTTGTGTAATAGGCAAGTTCGGCTTCCTGTATGCGCTGATTGAAAGGATCATCAGAAAATTTATGCAGGATGGAAGTCATCCACCAGGAGAAGCGTTCCGCTTTCCAGATGCGACGCAGACAGATCTCAGAATATTTTGCTATCAGGTCGAGCCGGCCTTCCTTGTAGCGTTTGCGCAGAATATGAAACAGCGTATGGACATCGCTTGCAGCCAGATTCAGGCCTTTGGCGCCAGTCGGTGGCACGATATGCGCTGCATCACCTACCAGGAACATACGGCCGAATTGCATAGGTTCAGCAACGAAACTGCGCAAGGGAGCGATACTTTTTTCAATCGAAGGACCGGTCACCAGATCATTCGCGGTGTTGGCGGGTAAACGCGCACGTAATTCATCCCAGAAGCGCTCGTCTGACCATTCCTCAGTTTTTTCATCCAGACGGCATTGCACGTAGTAGCGCGAGAGCATGTCAGAACGCATGCTGCACAAAGCGAAGCCACGCTCATGATTGGCATAGATCAGTTCATGCGAGACAGGCGGCGTGCGCGACAGTATGCCCAGCCAGCCGAAGGGGTAGACCCGTTCAAATAATTTGATGGCATCAACAGGCACAGATTTGCGCGCAATACCGTGGAAGCCATCACAACCTGCGATGTATTCACAAGCTATGGTGTGCTTCTGGCCGTTCTTTGTGAAGGTGACAGTAGGATGATCGCCATAGAAATCATGCAGGGCTACGTCTTCGGCTTCATAGAACGTGGTGGCGCCGGATTTTTCACGTGCATCCATTAAGTCTTTTGTGACCTCGGTCTGGCCATACACCATGACAGACTTGCCGCCTGTGAGTCCTTTCAGATCGATACGTTCAACACGACCCGAAAAAGACAGGGCAAATCCATCATGCACATGACCTTCGCGTTCCATGCGTTCGCTGACCTGTGCTTCGCGCATCATCATCTGCATGCCTTCTTCCAGTACACCGGCGCGTATACGTGAAAGCACATACTCGGGTGACTTGGCTTCAATGATGATGTTATCAATGCCCTGCAGTTCTAACAGTCGTCCCAGCAACAGGCCAGAAGGGCCGGCGCCAATAATTGCAACCTGGGTTTTCATGCATCTGTCTCCTGAGGCGCGATAGCGAGCCTGTTTGTTTTAATAAAGCACTAATCATCGTGGGTTGCTCAGAAGAATGGAATGGACTAACAGCCTTAAAACTTGTACATTTCGAGGATTTTCAGCTCATCCTTCACTTTATGCCGGCGAAATCCACTGCCCGTCCCGCTGCACCTGCCGTTCCCACTTACCATCTGTACGGTGAAGGTCAATGGCTGACGCCTGAGATGATTCATGTCGAATCGATTGCAGCCCGCAGTCGCTTGCACAATTGGGAGATCAAGCCGCATCGTCACCACGGCCTGTTCCAGATGCTGTGGCTGCAGCAGGGCACAGCAGAATTGATGCTTGATGAAGCACAGGGACAGCTGCAAGCCGGTAGTGTGCTGCTGGTGCCGCAGCACTGTGTGCATGGCTTTCATTTTTCCAAAGATGCGAGTGGTGTGGTGGTGACACTGGCTTATGCATTTTTCACACGGCTGGGCACTGAGCTGAATGCTCATCTCAATCTGATGCAAGTGCCTCGGGTATGTGCGCTAGAAGAGGTGGTGCAGCGCCTGCACTTTGAATCCCTGCTTAATTTACTGCAGGACGAGTACACCGCAAATCAGCCACACCGGGGAGCGCTGATTGAATCTCTGATGCTGACTTTGCTGATCTGGTTATTGCGTCCGCTGACCTCGCTCAGTCAGGCGCAACATGGCGGCCGCAGCCGCCACTATCTGACACAATTTTCTGTGCTGATCGATAGGGATTTTGTTAAGCATTTGCCGCTGGAGCATTACGCAGAACAGCTCGGCATCAGCGCAGCACACCTGAATGCACTGTGTCGCCAGCTGGCGGGGTGTTCTGCGCTGGAACTG
>CAIQLE010000098.1 GCA_903872555.1 uncultured bacterium | reverse complement strand
GCGCCATAGAGTGCCGCACCTTCACGCAAGGCTTCAACCACACGCGCATCTGAGGCCAGGCCCAGATAATCGTTACTGCAGAAAGCCAGCAAGTCATGCCCGTCAGCTCTCAGTTGCGGAGCATGCGCTGTTTCAACCGTGCGACGCTGCCGCAGCAGATGCTGCTGCTCTAGTTCAGCCAACTGTGATTGCAAGCGGTTCAGCGGAGGAAATTTATGACTCATGCTGGGGATTAGTTCGCATCCGTCAGCCAGGAAGCTTTGCGCTTGTTTAGAAAGGCCTGCACGCCTTCACGTCCCTCGGGTGAGACCCGGATTTCTGCAATACGCCTGACAGTTTCGGCAATCAATGCGGGCTCTATCGTTTCACCAGCGATATCGTTCACCAGTCGCTTGGCTTCAGTCACTGCATGCGGGCTGCAGGCAAGCAAGGCATGCGTCAATTGCTCCAACAAAGGATCAAGTGCCTCTGCAGCCACGGCTTCATGCACCAGTCCAAAGTGCTTGGCCTGTTGCCCACTGAAACGCTCGGCCGTCAGGAAATAGCGCCGCGATGCACGCTCACCTAAAGCACGAATCACATACGGCGAAATCGTGGCCGGAATCAGACCGAGCTTCACTTCAGACAAACAAAATTCTGCAGTATCGATAGCAATCGCCATATCGCAAGCCGCCACCAGACCCATGCCTCCGGCATAGCAATCGCCCTGTACGCGCGCAATCGTTGGCTTGGTGCACTGATCAATCACGCGCAGCATCTCTGCCAGCGCCGCGGCATCATCGAGGTTTTCATCCTCGCTGTAGCCCGCCATTTTTTTCATCCAGTTCAGGTCGGCACCGGCACAGAAGGCCTTGCCACGTGCAGCGAGTACGATCAGACGCACACTCTGGTCTTTATCCAGCGCATGAAAGGCATGCGTGATTTCTGCAATCGCCGTTTCATTGAAGGCATTGCGCACATCGGGGCGATTCAACCATATCGTTCCGACCTGCCCTGCCTGGTTGATTTCTATAGTCTGATAATTCATCGTCACCTGATGTTCACTTTTCAGTTATCGAACTCGGCATTTTCGGCTTAAGCATCGCTTGTGGATTATCCAGGCGCAAACGCTTGCGATCAGGCTCGACAGCCGTCAGCGGAGCAACTTCCTGCATTTCATGCAGACAGCGCACGGCCAGTTGCTGATACTCACGCGTGCCCTTGCCTTTCCATGCAATTTCTTCATCCGACAAAGTACGCGCCACTTTAGCCGGCATACCCATCACCAAACTTTTAGGCGGCACGATCATGCCGGTTTTCACGAAAGACATGGCGGCTACGATGGAGGATTCACCGATGACAGCTCCATCCATCACCACCGCGTTCATACCGACCAGGGCATTGCGCCCGATGCGCGCACCATGAATCACTGCACCGTGACCGATATGACCATCGACTTCAATCACAGTATCGCTACCAGGGAAACCATGTACAACGCAGGTATCTTGCAAATTCGAGCCAGCTTCCATCACCAGCCGGCCAAAGTCACCACGCAGACAGGCATTCGGTCCGACATAACAGCCGGGTCCGATGATGACGTCACCGATCAGCACCGCCGTAGGATGCACATAGGCCGTTGGATCAATCACGGGAGTAACGCCACCGATGGCGTAGACCTTAGGCAGGCTTTTCATTGGCGCGGACGGATGACGATCTTGCCTGTGACTTTGCGTGAAGCCATGTCGATCAGTGCCTGTGGCGTTTCATTCAGCGCATAAGTGG
>CAIQLE010000097.1 GCA_903872555.1 uncultured bacterium | reverse complement strand
GGCTTCATAGTGCTGAACAGTCTGCGAATTCGATGTCGAGTTTGCCTGCTTGGATGCGTAGTACAGCGCATTGAAAGCGCGCAGCGAGAGCGAATTGATCAATGACACAGGCGGCACGAAAGGAACACTCAGCGCTTGTTTCGATGATGGCTTGCTCAGATGCGCCTGTGCCGCATGACTCAGGGGATGGGCACGCATGAAAATGCCGCGGCCTGCGGTATTGACGCAATCTATCCAGGATACGGTATGTTCCCACTCCGCCTCAGAGGCATCAGCCATGACAAAGAATTCTTGCAGATCACGGTAAGCAAGCGTCTCCACATTCAGCCATGGACCGTCTACGCGCCGTAACTGAATCTCGGCTTCTGTGATGACGCCAGTCAGACCCAGACCGCCGACGGTCGCAGCAAAACCTGCATCGCCAGGCGCATAGCGATGCATGCTGCCATCGGTGCGCGCCAGCATGATGTGCTGCACATGATCGCCAAAACTTCCAGCGACATGATGATTTTTTCCGTGCACATCATTCGCCATAGCTCCACCCACGGTGACCAGCTGCGTCCCGGGCACCACAGGCAGCATCCAGCCACGCGGCAGGCAAAGCTGCTGTATATCTTTCAGCAGCACGCCTGCTTCGCAGCACAAGCGTCCGCTGTCGGTATCAAAGCGTATAAATTTATCCAGCGCTGTCGTGTTCCACAGTACGCCATCAGGATTCAGGCAGACATCGCCATAACTGCGGCCCATGCCATAGGCCAGACCGGGGCCCACTGCTTTTAACTGACCGGCGACCCGACTGCGATCGGACAGGGCATGTACTTCATGCTCGAAATTACTCAGCCGTCCCCAAGAGGTGACGGCTACCATGCCCAGCCCCGCGAGCCTATGGCCAGCACGACCGCAAAGGCGCAACCGGCCAGTAAACTCACCTTGTCGCGCACAGCAAACAGCAAGGGATCATCATGCATTTCACCGCGATGGACTTTAAGCCACATCCAGCTGACCCAGAACAGCATCACGGGTACAGAACACCACATGAATTCGGGTGAATGATAGAGGCGCAGTACGGCATCGCTATTCAGATACAGGGCCAGCACCAGTACCGAGGCATAGCCTGAAGTAATGCCCAGACTTTGCACCAGCGAGGCATCGGTCGTCAGATAGCCGCGGCCATGCGCGCGCTCTACTCCCGCCTGCGATTGCAGATCGAGTTCTGCATAACGCTTCACGAAAGCCAGTGACAAAAACAGGAACACCGCAAAGGCCAGCAACCAGAAAGACAGTGCTATACCGGCAGCGGCAGCACCCGCAATAATGCGCAGCGTATACAGCATGGCCAGCACCAGACAATCGATGAGCACCAGTCGCTTCAGCCCCCAGGAGTAGGCGCAGGTGAGCACAAAATACAAAGTCAGCCAGCCCACAAAACCTGCACCGACCGGCAGCGCCAGCCACAGGGATAACAGCAATAAGAGCGGCGCCAGTATCACACCCCATGCCAGTGGCACCTGGCCTGAAGCGAAGGGCCGCATTTTTTTGCGCGGATGATAACGGTCGCTATCGAGATCAAACAAATCATTGCCGATATAGACGGCTGAGGCACACAGGCTAAAGGCAAGAAAGGCCAGCGCAAAAGTGGATAGCAGCGTCACATCAGGTATCAGATGCGCAGCCAGCGGCGCCATCAATAACAAGCAATTTTTCATCCACTGATGCACGCGCAGTACGCGCGCTATCACCAGACTATCAGGTACAGGCTGCGTAAACACCTGCTCGACTACCGCAATGGTTTTTGCTTTTTCTGTCAGGGATGTTGATGCATTGACGACGATGGCATGGCGTGCCTGCTGCCATACCTGCAGATCGGTGTGTGCATTGCCTGCATAGTCAAATCCACCGGCACCAAAGCGCGCTTCTAAGGCGTCGGCTTTTTGCCTGCCACCGAGATTGGTATGACCATCGCTGGCCATCACTTCATCAAAGAAGCCCAGATGCTCAGCAACCGCATGCGCGATGCTGGCATCGGCTGCTGTGCAGAGTATGAGCTTGCGTCCCTGTGCGTGTTGTTTCGACAGCCAGTCTATGAGGGGCCGGTTGTATGGCAAGGCAGTCGCATCAAATCGTGACAAGGCGGCCAGCTTTTGTTTGACCACGGCTTTACCCTGCAGCAGCCAGAATGGCAGTTGCAACAGCGACAGCGGACGCTCACGCAGCGCACGCAGTGCGGCTTCATGCAAGGTGTCTGTCTGTATCAGCGTACCGTCAAGATCGACAGCGAGCGGGATGGTGTTCAAATGCCTGTCCTCGTCAGGGAATGCTTTTTCAGCTGAATCAAGCTGCGGGCGTATTGTAATTCAGTACGACAGCCAGCCTTGCACTGCGCCAGCCGAAAAAAAACCGCCGTACCCGACAGGGAACGGCGGCTCTCAGACTCTGCAGCGTGCCAAATTACCGCTTGACCGCGTCCACCACCGCCAGTGCCGTCATGTTGACAATACGGCGCACGGTCGCCGAAGGCGTCAGTATATGCACCGGTCTTGCACAACCGAGCAGGATAGGGCCGATCGCGACGCCGTTACCCGCCGCGACTTTCAACAAGTTGTAGGAGATATTGGCAGCATCGATATTCGGCATCACCAGCAAATTAGCGTCACCCTTGAGCGCAGCATCGGGCATCACATGCTTGAGCAAGTGGGCATCGAGTGCGGTGTCACCATGCATCTCGCCATCAATCTCGAGATCAGGCGCACGCTGTCTGATGATTTCC
>CAIQLE010000096.1 GCA_903872555.1 uncultured bacterium | reverse complement strand
AGCTCCAGACCGCGCAAGACTTCACGCGCTTCATTCAGCGCACGTTCACGCTCAAGGTAAACCGTTTGTCCGTCTTCATGCGTTTCTTGTACTTGTCCCAGCTCCACATCGAGCTGTTCCAGTACTTGCTCAGCTTCGGCCTGAATCATTTGCTGCTCAGCTTCCTGCGCATTGATCTCAGCCAGATCGCTTTCGATTTGTGTGCTGCGCTGACTGAAACGCTCCAGCGCCTCGCCCAGTTTCAGCACTTCAATCTGTAGCCCGTGCAAGGACTGCGTGAGTGCCGCCACTTGCTGAGTCAGCGATTCCAGACGCAGCGTGCCTTGTGTCAGCGCAGCATCGGCACGCACCGAGCGCTGACGCGCTTCATCGGCCAGTATCTGTTGCGCACGCACCTGCCTATGCAGATTATCGATTTCCTGCTGACGCGCCAGCATGCCGTCCTGCTCGGAATCCGAGGCATAGAAACGCACAGCCAGTTTGCTGACCAGATGGCCTTCACGCGTGACCAGCATCGCGCCGGACGGCAGACGGGAACGGTTCGCCAGTGCAGCCGCCGCATCGTCAGCAATGAACACGTTATGCAACCAGTCTTGCATCAGGGCGCGTAAGCCAGGATCATTCAGTTGCATCATCTCCAGCAAAGGCTTAAATCCTGCCGGTGCCGGTTCAGCATTGACTGCCGTTCCAGACAAAGAGAACAAAGAAAGCTTGGCCGGTGGCGCATCACTGAAGAAGGCTTTCGACCAATCCAGATTCGAGACTTCCAGAGCACCGGTACGTTCGCGCAGCACCGATTCCAGCGCGTTTTCCCAGCCCGGCTCTATCGCCAGTTTCTGCCACAGGCGCGGCAGCGTGCCCAGCTCATGTTTTTGCAGCCAAGGGGCTACCTTGCCTTCGGTTTGCACGCTGTCTTGCAATTGCTTGAGTGCGGCCAGTCGCGCTTCCAGCTGCGCGTGATTCCCCGTTTCCGTATTGACCGCTTGCTGCGCGTCGCGGCGCTCTTGCTCCAGCAAGGGCTGCTGTTCGCGTGCCGTGATCAGCTCAGCGTTTGCCTGATCCAGCTCGGTCTGCTTTTCTGTCACCTGCGCCTGCAAGGTATTCAGATGTTCCGTATCAGGCAGAGACAGGGTGTTTTTTTCTTGCGCCAGTCGCTCACGCCGCTGCGTCAGATTGGCCAGAATGCCGGAGGCATTGCGCTGATGCGCCGATTCCAGCTCGATGTTCTGTTGCACCTGCATGATGCGTGAGCGCGATTCCGTGGTCGCCAGTTGCGCTGCGCGCCAGGCTTCTTCGACAGCAGGCAGGGCTTCCTGCTTTTGCTGTGTCGCTTGTTGAGCCTCGGCGACGCGCCCCGCATGCGCTTCCAGATCCACATCGGCCTGCGACAGCTCATCCTGAAATTGCGTGCTCTGACGCTGCCACTGCTCGCGCTGGGCCGACAGAGAATTTAACTGCGTCTGCAGGCGTGAGCGCGATTCGATCACAAACTTAATCTGCGCTTCCAGACTGCCGATTTCGGAATTGGTCTGGTACAGCGCGCCCTGAGCCTGATGCATGCGGTCGCCCGACGCATAGTGCGCCTGCCGCATATGTTCCAGCTCGGTTTCAATATGGCGCAGTTTGGCAGTCTGCTCTTCGAGGTCGATCTGACCTTTTTCTATATCGCGCGTGAATTTTTCCTGCTCCAGCATGGCTTCGTTCTTGCGCAACAGCCACAGCAGTTTCTGCTTCTCTTCCTGATCAGCCTGCAGATCATGGAATTTTTTCGCGACTTCTGCTTGCCCCTGCAGCTTGTCCAGATTGGCATTCAGTTCACGCAAGATATCTTCCACACGCTGCAAATTCTCGCGCGTGTCTTGCAGGCGATTTTCAGTTTCGCGACGGCGCTCTTTGTATTTGGATACGCCGGCGGCTTCTTCGAGGAAAATGCGCAGCTCTTCAGGGCGCGCTTCAATGATGCGCGAAATCATGCCCTGGCCAATGATGGCGTAAGCGCGGGGTCCGAGGCCGGTACCCATGAAGATGTCTTGAATATCGCGGCGGCGTACCGCCTGATTGTTAATGTAATAAGTCGAGGTGCCGTCGCGAGTCAGGGTGCGCTTGACTGCGATTTCAGCGTAAGTGCTCCACTGGCCGGCAGCCTTGCCATCGGTATTGTCAAACAAGAGTTCAACCGAGGAACGGCCAGCGGGCTTGCGGCTGGTCGTGCCATTGAAAATCACGTCCTGCATGGACTCGCCACGCAATTCCGAGGCCTTGGATTCACCCAGCACCCAGCGCACCGCATCAATGATGTTCGATTTGCCGCAGCCATTGGGGCCTACCACGCCCACCAACTGGCCTGGCACCTGAAAGTTAGTAGGATCGACGAAGGACTTGAAGCCCGATAGTTTTATAGAAGTTAACCGCACGACTTTTCCGACTTAAAAAAAGAGAAACCGGGCAGCAGGGCCCGGCGGGATCAATCAATCTCGTAATCATAACATCGGCCAGCCCCGCTTCAGCTGTCCCCGAGGGGCAATAAAGACCAAAAGCCCGCATAAACTGGCCCGGCGTTATAATCCGCCAGCTCCCAGAGCCCTGAAAATCCGAATAATTCCACCATGGCCTGCCGTGAATCCGCTGCTCGACAAACTCCAAGCTTATCCTTTTGAAAAACTTCGGCGCCTGTTCGCGGACGTCACAGCTGACCGCGACCACAGCCCCATCAGCCTCGGCATAGGCGAGCCCAAGCATCCCACACCCGCTTTCATTCAGAAAGCGCTGGCCGACAATCTGGCCGGACTGGCGAATTACCCGACCACCGCCGGCAGCGACGCACTGCGCGCTGCCATCTGCGGCTGGCTGGAACAACGTTATCGTCTGCCCAGCCTGAATCCGGCTACCGATGTCTTGCCCGTCACCGGCTCGCGTGAAGCCCTGTTCGCCCTGGCTCAGGCCGTAATCGACCCCAGCGCCAAAGCCGTGGT
>CAIQLE010000095.1 GCA_903872555.1 uncultured bacterium | reverse complement strand
TATCGAAGCGAAGTTTATCAACGGCTGCAGGGCTCAATATCTGAAAGATAGGACTGGCGATACCCATGAGTGCCGTGCCGCGCAAAAACTCGGCCTGCGTCAAAGCAGTATTACCCATCGTGCTGGATATGCCGCTTGCCCAGCTTGCATAGCAATAACCTTTACGCTCCATCAGGGCGTAGAACTGTTTGACTCCATCGCTGGCCAGAACGTCGTTCAGGCCCTGTATGTCTGAAGAATAAAGCGCTTTATGCATAGCTGACGCGTTGAATGTTCGTGATCCGGAATGGCGAATATTTTTAATTCACCAGCACCGGAATCTACACCTGAACATAAGCATCTGAAGACTGGACTGCGCAATCTAAGACATTCATCATGCGCGAGTTCATTGTGATGAAAAATTCGTGTCTTGCATGAGACATGCCAAACAGTTCTGATAAGTAATGAATGAATGTTTGCAATCTGAACGAAAGCAATTGTATGGACCTGAGCAAGGATCTGAAACCTATTTAGCGCTGAGGTGTGTCTTGAAGGATGAGTTGCGTACTGAAGGATGTGCTACGTCTTGAGTGCCGCTGTATGGCGTGACTTCGTTTTATGTAGCGTGGCTTAAGCTGCTTGCAACTATCTGCAGCTGTCTGACTTGTTCAAACAAGCAGACGGCAACGCTGGCCGCTACGTTAAGTGATTCGATCTGCGTTTGCTGTGGAATCGTTAATTCCTGAGTGGCGAGCGCCAGTAACTCATCAGACACGCCCCGGCCTTCATGACCAAACAGCCAGGCCGAGGGCTGCGCAAGATCCGCCTGATAAATCGAAGATGCCGCGTGAGAGCTGGTAGCAAACACGGGCAAGCTTGCATCCCGGGTCAAGGTAATTAAATCAGCATCTTCAATAATCTCGAGCATGAAATGAGCGCCCATACCTGCACGCAGCACTTTAGGTGACCAGGCGTAGACCGTGGATGCGCTGCAAAATACACGCGGTATACCTGCAGCGGCTGCACTACGAAGTATTGAACCCAGATTACCGGGATCCTGCAGACCATCCAGCAGCAAGGCTGGCGCATCAAGGGTCGTCGTCGCTGTCGAGGCAGGCGTAGCAATCACGAACAGCAAAGCAATCCCATGCTCGACCTGACTTAAAGGCGCAAACATAGCTTCAGGGATCTGCAGACAAGGGACCTGTTGCGCTTCGCAAGCCATCAGCAGGGATGCGACTTCAGGATGCTGACTTGCAGCCTCTCCTACGATGCATAACTCGGGTACGCCTTTGTGCTGTAACCAGGCCTGACAAAGATGTATGCCTTCGAGCAGAGTCTGGCCTGATTTTTTTCTGGCCTGCGAACTGCCGGCCAGCTGCCGTATGTGTTTGTACTGGGGATTGTCACGCGAACTGATGGCCTTGATACTCATGTTCCCACCTTCTCTACGCTGATCAGGGCCCGAACGGGTGCATAGGATCGTCGGTGTTCTGGTGTCACGCCATGCAGGCGCAAACGCTCAAGATGCAAAGCGGTCGGATAGCCCTTGTGACGGTCAAACGCATATTCGGGATAGGCCGCATGCATCTGAATTAAGACGGCATCACGGGCTGTCTTTGCCAAAATGGAGGCGGCCGAGATTTCAATCACCTTGTCATCACCCTTGACGATGGCTTCTGTACGCACGACACAGACAGGACAGCGATTGCCATCAATCAGTGCCAGTGTCGGTGTGACTGCGAGGCCTTCGATAGCACGTCGCATAGCCAGCATGGTGGCCTGCAAAATATTCAGCTCATCGATTTCTTTGGCTGAACATTCAGCAATCGACCAGGCCAGTGCTTCACTGCGTATCTGTAATGCCAATGCTTCGCGTCTTGCCGCTGTGAGTTTTTTTGAATCGCGTAAACCTGCGATTGGTCGTGCAGGATCAAGAATGACGGCAGCAGCAAATACCGGCCCGGCCAATGGCCCGCGCCCTGCCTCATCGACACCGCAGATAATCTCGTCAAGGCTGTCAGTAAATAGCGAGCCGGATTGCGGCAAGGTCTGATTAGAGCTTGCCATGCTGGGACAGCAGCTCCATGACAGCATGCGCGCTTTGTGATGCGGTATTGCGCATCAGATCGTGATGCAGATCGACGAAGCGACGTCGCAGTCGCTGGCGATTCTGGTCATTCGATAATTGCGCCCACAATGCACTGGCCAGACTGGCGGGTGTTGCACGGTCCTGCAAGAGTTCAGGCACCAGAAATTCACGCGCCATGACATTCGGCAGACCAACCCAGGGCTGATAAGCCATCAGACGCAGTATCTGCCAGCTGGCCGGATTCATCTTATAACTGATGACCATGGGCTTCTTGAAGAGTGCCACTTCCAGTGTCGCAGTGCCACTGGCAACCAGCGCCGCATCACAGGCGGTAATGGCCTCGTGCGAGCGTCCTGTAAGCAGGGTGAGTGGCAATTTTTTTAGTTCAGGGCGATTGATCAGCTGCTCGAAATAAGCACGCTGAGTATCACCTGCCATGGGAACAATGAACTGCAGCTTGGGATCGCGCTTGAGCATCAGCAGCGCAGTTTCCATAAAGAGTCGCGCATTGTATTTCAGCTCGGACATGCGGCTGCCGGGCAGTATCGTCATGATGCGTGCATCACGTGCAAAGCCCAGCGCATCGCGTGCTGCATCCTGATCCGGATCCATAGGAATCACTTCGGCCATAGGATGGCCGACATAGGTCACAGGAATATTCGCCTTGCGATATATGGCTTCTTCAAACGGGAAGATCACCAGCATATGTGATACTGCACGCGCCACTTTTTTAATGCGGCCACGGCGCCAGGCCCAGATCGAGGGGCTGACAAAATGCAAGGTAGGGATGCCCGATTGTTTGAGCTGAATTTCCAGATCCAGATTGAAATCAGGTGCATCGATACCGACAAAAACGCCGGGGCGCTCCTGCAACAGGCGGTCACGCAAATCATCGCGTATGCCCTTGATCTCGCGATAATGTGACAGCACTTCAAACAAGCCACGCACTGCCAGCTTGTCCATGGGATAGTCTGACACAAAGCCGTGTTCGGCCATGGCAGAACCACCGATGCCGTGCATATAGGCATCCGGCAGCATGGGACGCAGGCCTGACAGCAAGCGACCAGCCAGCAAATCGCCGGAGGCCTCGCCAGCCACCATCGCCAGTTTGAGATCAGCGGACAATGCCACGACTCACATTCTCAAGAAATTCACGCACCAGTTTCATATGCACCGCAAACTCCGGTTGAGTCTCTTCTTCAGCCGCCAGTGCAGCCTTAGCCTCATCCAGTGTCAGCCCGGATTTATAGATCAGTTTATAAGCCTGACGAATCGCTGCAATCGCTTCACGCGCATACCCGCGACGCTTCAGACCTTCGCTATTGATGCCATGGGCTGCCGCCGGATTACCGGACAAAATGACGAAAGGAGGTACATCCTGAGTCAGGCTGGTACTCATACCGACCATGGCATGCGCACCGATTTTGCAGAACTGGTGCACGTTTG
>CAIQLE010000094.1 GCA_903872555.1 uncultured bacterium | reverse complement strand
GCCCGCTCACCCAGATTATTGTGGATCACCACATTGTCCAGCCTCAGATGCGGATTCAGGCCGCGCCAGCTGGCATAGATGCCATTAATCGTGACGGGCCGTTGAATGAAACGACTCGCCAGCTGTTCAACTTCCGGTTTGTAGTTATCGATGTGAGGCAGAACCAGATAACGCAGGGATAAAAAAACGCCGCAAAACGCGAAATACAAGACGAGCAGAAACACAACCAGCCAGCTCAGGGCATGGTGGGTGATGTGATTGACCTTGTCATAGGCAGTGGCCAGTACGCGCCACCGTTTCAACAGGTTTTGTCTGATACGATCAGTTTCGATGTGATGAGTCGACATGTGTCGGCAATGTTTTTTCAGGATTCGACATGCGCTGTTCCGTGCAATCGCATCCCGTCCCTCGTATTATCGTTATCATATCCGCAAGTCAGCCTGAGCCACGCCAATTCTGCCGCGATTCCTCGCCCCATGAGCACAAATACTTCTTTGAACCACGCGCATGCATCCCGTTTTGTACTACGCTGGCTGGCTGCCGATCCTGCCCGAGCCGCTGAACTTGAACGACTTACAGGATTATCGCTTGCCCAGCTCGATTTTGCCCGGCTGCTGCAAGAACAGCGCGATCGCCTGCCTGCACCTCTCCCGAACTTAACCACATCCCTGGCCGCTGCCATGCGCCGGCTACGCAATCTCCTGGTCAGCGCCATCATAGTGCGTGATCTGGATGGTCGCGCCGATCTGGCTGAAGTGCTGACGGCTATTTCTGAATTTGCCGAGTTTGCTGTCAAAACCCATCTGGATGATCGTTACGCATCGCTGTGCGAACTGCATGGCGTACCCATAGGCGAAGAGTCTGGGCTGCCGCAGGAGATGATCGTGGTTGGCATGGGCAAGCTGGGTGGCGGGGAACTGAATGTCTCTTCTGACATTGACCTCATCTTCCTTTATCCCGAAGGCGGAGAAACACGCCAGTCGCACGAGGACCAGCGCCCCTTGTCGAATCATGAATTCTTTACGAGGCTGGGCAAGAAGCTGATCGCTGATATTGCCGAGATCACTGAAGACGGTTTTAGCTTTCGCGTTGATATGGCGCTGCGACCGCATGGCGGATCCGGTCCGCTGGCAGCAAGCTTTGCGATGCTTGAAGCCTATCTGGTCAGCGATGGCCGCGAATGGGAGCGCTATGCCTGGGTCAAGGCACGGGCACTGACAGGCAATGTCGATGATGTGGCAGCCCTGTATGCCATGGTTCAGCCCTTTGTCTACCGGCGCTATCTTGATTTCGGCGCCATCCATGCCTTGCGCAGCATGCATGCCCAGATCAGAGCCGAGGTGCTGCGACAGGAAACACGTCATCCCGAACGCGTGGTGAACGTCAAACTGGGACGGGGCGGCATCCGTGAAATCGAATTCCTTGCCCAAGTCTTTCAGCTGATACGAGGTGGTCGTGATCCTGCCCTGCGTGAGCGCTCGACACGCAAGACGCTGAACACGCTGGCTGAAAAAAAATTACTCTCCGCTGACATCGTAGAACGCCTGCAGAGCTCCTACCGTTTCCTGCGCGATCTGGAGCACCGCATACAGTATCTGGATGATGCCCAGTCGCATGTCTTACCTGCCAGCGAAGAAGATCAGCGCATCATTGCAGGCATGATGGCCTACGCTGACCCTGCCGAGCTGAGACTAGCCTTTGAAACCTGCAGCTTATGGGTGACGCAGCAATTCGACGCCATCTTTGAAGATAAAACGGTACGCGATGAAGACGAATCCTCCATCAGCCCGGCACCGGTGCTGGAGGACGTGGATGAAGCAACGCTAACAGCTTATCTGGGCTCACTGGCTTTTGATGACGCACCCCATTCGGCTCAGCGCCTGCTCAGCAGCTGGCGTTCAGCACGCGTGCAATCCCTGTCAGAAGCAAGAAAAATTCAGTTGCAAGCATTACTTCGCTCGGCTCTGCCTATGGTGGCAAATGAAGGTGGCTCCAGTTCAGCGACACTCAACCGACTGATAGATTTTTTTCAGGCCATCGTGCGCCGCTCTGCCTATCTCTCACTGCTGACAGAATATCCACATGCGCTGAAACGCGTCATACGCATGATGGCAGCCAGCGAGTGGGCAGCCCAGTATCTGACACGGCATCCGGTGCTGATGGATGAACTGCTGGATGATGCCAGCCTGAATGCCACTCCCGACTGGCCCGCCTTCGCCTTTGAATGCAATGAGCATCTCGCAGACTTCAGCGGTGACACCGAACGCCAGATGGACGTGCTGCGCGAGCAGCATCATGCGCAATTATTTCGTTTGCTGGCACAGGATCTGGGTGGTCTTCTGAGCGTAGAGAGACTGGCCGATCATTTGTCTTTACTGGCGGACGTACTGGTTGCGGCCACGCTGAATGCAGTCTGGCAAACCCTGACGCAGCGGCATCGTGAGCAGCCTGCATTCGCCGTCATCGCTTACGGAAAATTAGGCGGCAAAGAATTAGGCTATGCCTCCGATCTGGATGTTATTTTTTTGTATGACGACGACGATCAGGAAGCCCCCGCCATTTACGCCAAGCTGGCGCAACGCTTTATCACGTGGATGACCAGTCACACACCAGCCGGTATTTTGTTCGACATTGATATCGCTCTGCGCCCCGACGGTGCCAGCGGTCTGCTGGTTTCTTCATTCGCTGCCTTCGAAAAATACCAGCGTCAGTCGGCCTGGGTCTGGGAACATCAGGCCTTGACCCGCGCACGCTTCTGCGCCGGTGATGCAGGTATAGGCTCACGCTTTGAAGCGCTACGCACGGATCTGCTGCAACAGCCTCGCGATACAAAAAAGCTCAGAGAAGAAATTCTCAGCATGCGTCAACGCATGCATGAAGCGCACCCGAACCGCTCGGATTTATTCGACCTGAAACATGACGCCGGCGGCATGATTGATATTGAATTCATCGTCCAGTATCTGGTGCTGGCGCATGCAAGTGCCCATCCTCAGCTGAGTGCCGACATCGGCAATATCGCACTGCTCAGACTCGCGGGTCAGCTTGCTTTGATTGACGCGGCGCTGGCCGGCCAGGTGGCTGATGCCTATCGCCAATTCCGCAAACTGCAGCATCAGATTCGGCTCAGGGGAGAAGACCGTGCTCGGGTGGACAGACAGAGCGTAGAAGATGCATGCAAAGCAGTCATTTCACTTTGGGCTGCAATAATCAGTCGCTGATTAATTTTAAATATTTCTTCATGAATCATGGCCTGTGTACACTAAACAACAAGCTTGTTATTTACAAATTTATAATTTTTTTTGATAATAATTACTTCTGGTCGACATCTGCTGACTCTCATTCTTTTCACCACAGGCCTCCCCCATGACTCCATCGTCCCTGACTTTGACGCGCTCACTGCTTCTGCTGCTTGTTCTTTCTTTATTCGGCTGCGCCACCGAAAGTTCGCATACCGTAGCTCCACAACAAGTTACCTCAGCCAATACCAGTTACAACGGACCACGCAGCACGCTAGCCGTTGGTAAATTCGACAATCGCTCGAATTTCATGCGTGGTCTCTTCTCTGACGGCGTAGACCGACTGGGGTCGCAAGCCAAAACCATACTCATCACCCATCTGCAGCAATCGAATCGCTTTTCTGTGGTTGATCGCGACAACATGGGCGAGATACAGCAAGAAGCCAAGATTCGCGGCAAAGAACAAAGCCTCAAGGGTGCGCATTTTGTACTGACCGGTGATGTCACCGAATTTGGTCGTAAAGAAACGGGTGACCAGCAGCTGTTCGGCATACTCGGTCGCGGCAAAACTCAGGTGGCTTACTCCAAGGTCAGCATCAATGTCGTCAATGCGCTGACTTCCGAAGTCGTGTTCTCGGTTCAGGGCGCAGGTGAATATGCTTTATCCAACCGTGAAATTATCGGTTTCGGCGGCACCTCGAGCTATGACTCCACCCTGAACGGCAAAGTACTCGATCTCGCCATACGCGAAGCAGTCAATCGTCTGGTTGAAGGCTTAGAGCGCGGCGCATGGAAACCAGAAAACTGAGCCCGGGAGAAAAAATCATGATGACCATGCGTCACCTTCTGCCCGCTCTGCTGGCCACACTGATCATGACTGGCTGCGCAACTCGGTCTTCGCTCTACCAATGGGGCAGTTACGAAAATCAGGTCTATGCCATGTATGCGGATCAGGGCAAAACCTCACCGCAGGAACAGATCGCGCAACTTGAAGCGGATATAGAGAAGGCGCGCGCTGCCAACAAAGCACTGCCGCCCGGACACTATGCGCATCTTGGCTATCTGTATTTCCAGACCGGACGTCGCGAACAGGCGATCGCTTCTTTCGAAACCGAAGAGCGTTTATTTCCCGAAGCCCGTCCTTATATGACGCGCCTGATCGCTCGTGCAAAACAATAAGGATCTATCCATGTCGAGAATTTTTTGTCGTCTGATACTGGTCAGCCTGGTCATGCTGATCACCGCTTGCGCCAGTAACAAAGGCTATGACTACAGCGCATTCATACAAAACAAACCGCGCTCCATCCTGGTGCTGCCGCCGCTGAATACGTCGCCGGATGTGCGTGCTCCTTACAGCATGATGGCGACGGTCACTCGCCCTCTGGCCGAATCCGGATATTACGTATTTCCAGTGGCACTGGTTGATCAGACCTTCCGTGAAAACGGTATGAGCGAACCCGGAGAAATGCATCAGGCATCGGCAGCTAAATTGTCTGAAGTTTTCGGTGCAGATGCTGTGCTGTACATCACCGTCAATGAATATGGCGCAAAGTACGTGCTGGTTGATAGTCAGGTTGTTGTCTCTGCGAGTGCGCGTCTGGTAGATCTGCGCAGCGGTCAGCAACTTTGGGAAGGCAAAGCCAGCGCATCAAATGCTGAGGGACGTGATTCCGGCGGCACTGGTCTGGCTGGCATACTGATTACTGCCTTGATCAGGCAGGTTGCTAATAATCTCGGCGATCAGGGCTATCCTATCGCACGTATCACGAGTGATCGTCTGCTGAGTGCTCGCCATGGCGGCCTGCTGCCGGGACCGCGTTCACCGGACTATCAAAAGGTAGTCGGCAACTAAGTGCAGATTTGCTGATCATGCCGCTCTGGCTATACGTCAGCTTTGTCAGCATGCTTTAGTAAATCGCCGTTTTGCATCACGCAGCAAATGAAAAAGGGTCGCTCACGCGACCCTTTTTTCATGCTGAACCACTTTATCAGCGCTGCAATCACAAGCAGACTATCGCTGGCTGCAACTGTAAAGCGAGTAAGCCAAGTAAAGCGCCCGCTTATTTAGCAGACATTAATGCAACAGTGGTATCGAGCATGCGGTTTGAGAAACCCCACTCGTTGTCATACCAAGATGAGACTTTCACCAGACGACCTGAGACTTTGGTCAGGGTCGAATCGAAATTGCTCGATGCAGGATTGTGGTTATAGTCTATCGATACCAGCGGCTCGGTGTTGTAGGTCAGGATACCTTTGAACTGACCATCGGCAGCTTCCTTCATGATGGCATTCACTTCTTCAACGGTGGTGTCACGCGCAGAAACAAAGGACAGATCTACGATAGAGACATTGATGGTCGGGACGCGAATCGCATAACCATCCAGCTTGCCATTCAGTTCAGGCAGTACCAGACCGACGGCAGCAGCAGCGCCTGTTTTGGTAGGAATCATAGACATGGTGGCCGAACGTGCGCGACGCAGGTCTTCGTGCATCACATCGGTCAGTACCTGATCATTGGTGTAAGCATGAACGGTGGTCATCAGACCATTCAACAGGCCGATTTTGTCGTTCAGTGGCTTGACCAGCGGTGCCAGACAGTTGGTGGTGCAGGAAGCATTCGAGATCACGGTATCGCTGGACTTCAGGACATTCTGGTTGACACCGAAGACCACGGTTGCGTCCACATCCTTGCCACCTGGTGCGGAAATGATGACTTTCTTTGCGCCGCCTTTCAGGTGGGCTGAAGCTTTCTCTTTGGTCGTGAAAAAACCTGTGCATTCCAGCACCACATCCACACCCAGCTCGCCCCAGGGGATATCCGCAGGATTGCGTTGAGCGAAGACACGGATCTTGTCGCCATTGACGATCATGTGTTCGCCTTCAACCACCACGGTACCGGGGAATTTGCCATGGGCCGTGTCGTAGCGGGTCAGGTGTGCGTTTGACTCGGCATTGCCGAGGTCATTGATCGCAACGATCTGAATGTCATTTTTCTTGCCGCCTTCGTAATGCGCACGCAAGATATTGCGGCCGATACGGCCATAGCCATTGATGGCAACTTTGATGGTCATGTGATCTCCTGAATAAATTTTTACGCTTGAATTCGATTGTGTCAGCTCAGTGCAGGACTGATTTGACAGCGGCCACGACTTTCTCTGTCGTGAAACCAAAATGTTTGAACAGGACACCGGCCGGGGCAGATTCGCCAAAGGTATCAATACCGATCACGGCACCTTCCAGACCAACATACTTGAACCAGAAATTCGTCACGCCGGCCTCGATAGCTACACGCGGCATACCCTTGGTCAGCACGCTGGCTTTATAAGCCGCATCCTGACGGTCAAACACATCGGCACACGGCATGGACACCACACGCACGGCGATACCCTGAGCTGCCAGTGCATCGGCAGCAGTCATGGCCAGTTCAACTTCAGAACCGGTCGCAATGATGATGGCCTTGGCATCAGCAGCGTCTTTCAACACATAGGCGCCGCGGCTTATATCACCGACTTGCGTTGCGCTGCGTGCCATGAAGGGCAGATTCTGACGCGAGAATATCAGCGTGCTCGGGCCTTGTTTGCGTTTCACGGCCTCAGCCCATGCGACGGCCGATTCCACCGTGTCGCATGGACGCCAGTTATCCAGATTCGGGATCAGGCGCATGCTCGATACATGCTCTACGGACTGGTGCGTCGGACCATCTTCGCCCAGACCGATAGAGTCATGGGTGAACACAAAAATGGAACGCAGCTTCATCAGCGCCGCCATACGCAGTGCGTTGCGGCTGTAATCGGAGAAGGTCAGGAAAGTGGCGCCGAAAGGAATGTAACCACCATGCAGCGCAATGCCATTCATGATGGCGCTCATGCCAAATTCACGCACACCATAATTGATGTGATTGCCCGGCTGACCTGAGCGAACGGCGACGCATTCTTTCCAGTTGGTCAGATTGGAACCCGTCAGATCGGCCGAACCACCCAAGAATTCCGGCAGCGCAGGAGCCAGTGCCTGTATGGCATTCTGGCTCGCCTTACGGGTCGCTATGGTTTCTTTTTTCTCCAGACAAGCGGCGATCATGGCTTCGACAACCTGATCAAAATTGGCTGGCAAATCGCCTTGCATACGGCGCTGCAGTTCAGCCGCTTCAGCCGGGAATTTTTCACTATAAGCATGGAATTTTGTGGTCCATGCCGATTGCAGTTCACTGCCCTTTTGCTTGGCATCCCAGGCCGAGTACACATCGGCAGGCATCTCGAATGGTGCATGCGGCCAGTCTATCGCTGCGCGGGTTGCTGCAATCTCTGCGTCGCCCAATGCGGAACCATGCACCTTGTCCGTGCCTTGCATGCTCGGTGCACCCTTACCGATCACGGTCTTGCAGCAGATCAGGGTAGGACGATCCGATTGCTTGGCTGTCGTGATAGCGGCATTGATAGCAGCCACATCATGACCATCTACATGGGGAATTACATTCCAGCCGTAAGCTTCAAAACGTTTAGGGGTGTCATCTTTGAACCAGCCCTCGACTTTGCCGTCAATAGAAATGCCATTGTCGTCATACATCACGATCAGTTTCGACAGGCCCAAAGTGCCGGCCAGTGAACACACTTCGTGACTGATGCCTTCCATCAGACAGCCATCACCCAGAAATACATAGGTGTGGTGATCAATGATGTCAAAGCCGGGTTTATTGAATTGCGCCGCCAGCAGCCATTCAGCCAGCGCCATGCCTACGGCATTCGCAATGCCCTGCCCCAGTGGGCCGGTGGTGGTTTCCACGCCGGGCGTGATGTCCACTTCCGGATGGCCGGGTGTTTTAGAGTGCAACTGACGGAAATTCCTGAGCTCATCCATCGACAAGTCATAGCCCGTCAGGTGCAACAGCGCATACAGCAGCATGGAACCATGGCCATTCGAGACCACAAAACGGTCACGGTCAGCCCACTTTGGGTCAGCCGGATTGTGGCGCAGGTGCTTGCTCCACAAGGCGACGGCTATTTCAGCCATGCCCATGGGCATGCCGGGGTGGCCGGAATTCGCTTTTTGCACAGCGTCCATTGCCAGTGCGCGTATCGCATTGGCCATCTTGCGGGTATCGGGAGTCGAGGTCATATTGCAAACATTGAATGAAGAGCGCGTGGAAGCACAAAACGATTGCGCCACCTAGCGAAGAGCCAAATATTTTACCAGAGAGACCCAGCGCGCTTACAATCTCTTGATCCGGCGAACTCCCGATTTATCTACGTAAGCAGACCATGCCCCGTTTTTACTGTGATCTAGCCCTTGAGATCGGCATGCGCGTCGAGCTGCCCGATACCGTTGCCCGTCACGTACACGTCTTGCGGATGAAAGTTGATGAAACCATCACACTTTTTAATGGCAATGGCGGCGAATACACGGGTAGCCTGACCCTGATTGAAAAAAAACGGGCCGAAGTCGAGCTGAAAACCTTCTCTCCGCGCGAAGCCGAACCCGGTCACAGCCTGACGCTGGCGCAAGTGCTGCCTGAAGGCTCGAAGATGGACTGGATCATAGAAAAAGCGGTTGAACTCGGCGCCACCGGGATACAGCCCCTGCTGTCGAGTCGCTCGGTCGTGCGACTGACTGAAGACAGAGCCGAAAAAAAACTCGTCCACTGGCAGGGCGTCATCATTGCTGCGGCCGAGCAATGCGGCCGCAATCGCCTGCCTAACCTCTCGGCACCGCTGCCGCTCGAGGCCTGGCTGGCTCAACAAGATCTGCATCCCCGCATCCTGCTCTCACCACGGGCCACACAATCACTGTCGGACTGGGGCAGGCATCATCCGCCGCAGGCGCTCACGATACTCATTGGCCCCGAAGGCGGCCTGTCGGACGACGAAGAACAATCCGCTATCCGTCATGGCGCACTCTGCCTGTCTCTGGGGGACAGGGTGCTGCGCACTGAAACTGCCGGACTGGCAGCACTGGCGGCCTTGCAGGCGCTCTGGGGTGATATCTAATCCTCAAATTTGGGCTTTGCGCTGCAAACCTGCCAAAGTCAGTCATAACCCGTCGCCCCGCCCTGAACTCGGCACACTAACGGGCAGGAAACAGGCCTAGATAGCGGGCGAAACCCTCTATAATCGAGGGCTTTCGCACTGCGCCTATCTATATCGCCACATGAAGGTTTTTCGCGGACTTCCCAATGCCGACGCCCGACGCCCTTGCGCGCTGGCGATTGGCAATTTCGATGGCGTTCATCGCGGCCATCGCGCCCTGCTCTCACGTGTAGCCGAAGCTGCTTCTCGTCTGGGTGTGGAGAGTGACGTCATGACTTTCGAGCCGCATCCGCGCGAATTCTTTGCCCGCCTCTCGGGCGATGAAAGCAGGGTTCCGCATCGCATCGCCAATCTGCGCGATAAATTGCAGGCACTAGAGGCCGCTGGCGTAGACCGTGTGATCGTCGAGCACTTCAATGCCCGCTTCGCAGCGCTTTCTCCAGAACGCTTCATTGAAGAGATACTGGTTCATGGCTTGCATGTGAAATGGCTGATTGTTGGCGATGATTTCCGCTTCGGCGCACAACGTGCCGGCGATGTCGCTCTGCTGACCGAAGCAGGCAAACGTCTGGGTTTTGAGGTGGTGTCGCTGCCGACGGTGATGCATGAAGGCGCACGCATCTCTTCATCTGCTGTCCGCTCAGCTTTGCAGGCAGGTGATTTTCCGCATGCCGCTGAATTACTGGGACATGCCTACGCTATCTCCGGCCATGTGCAGCATGGCCGCAAACTCGGACGCACACTGGGCTTCCCGACACTGAATCTGAAGATCGGGCATCGCCGTCCGGCCGTCAACGGTATCTTTGTGGTGCAGGTACACGGACTGGCCGATCACCCTTTGCCGGCTGTCGCCAGTCTGGGTGTGCGCCCTACGGTTGAAGATCAGGGCCGCGTGCTGCTTGAGGTGCATGTGTTTGATTTTGCTGCCGACTGCTACGGCAAATTAATTCGTGTGGAATTTCTGGAAAAATTACGCGACGAAGAAAAATATCATGACCTCGACACGCTCACGCTTGCCATCGCAGCCGATGCCCGTGCAGCGCGAGATTTTTTTGCTCAGCAGTCTGTCTGAGACTGCGCAACAGACAAATACCGATAGAACTATTTACTTTCACACCCCATAGATCAACTGAAGCAAACTCATGTCAGAGAACAATAAAAAAACCGAAAGCAAATATCCAGTCAATATGACTGAAACTGCATTCCCCATGCGCGGTGATCTCGCCAAGCGCGAGCCTCAATGGGTCGCGCAATGGCAGCAGAAAAAACTCTATCAGCGCATACGCAAAGTATCGGCTGGCCGCCCTAAATTTATTTTGCATGATGGCCCGCCCTATGCGAATGGCGATATCCACATAGGCCATGCCGTTAACAAAATTCTGAAAGACATGATCGTCAAGACGCGTCAGCTCGATGGCTTTGATGCGCAGTATGTACCGGGCTGGGATTGCCATGGCATGCCGATTGAAATTCAGATTGAAAAACAATACGGCAAGAACCTGCCCACGGCAGATGTGCTGGAAAAATCGCGCGCCTATGCGACTGAGCAGGTAGAGCGCCAGAAAAAAGATTTCATACGTCTGGGCGTTCTGGGTGACTGGGACAATCCCTATCTCACCATGAACTTCCGCAATGAAGCCGACGAAATTCGTGCGCTCGGCAGCATACTCGAGAAGGGCTTTGTGTATCGTGGCTTAAAGCCGGTGAACTGGTGTTTTGATTGCGGCTCGGCACTGGCAGAAGCTGAAGTTGAATATCAGGACAAACGTGATCCGGCGATTGATGTGGGCTTTCCTTTTGCCGAGCCTGATCGTATTGCTCAGGCTTTCGGTCTCGCATCGCTGACTGCGACACAAGGCTATGCCGTTATCTGGACCACGACGCCCTGGACCATTCCTTCGAATCAGGCACTGAACATGCATCCCGAGTTCAGCTATGCACTGGTGCAGGTCACACGTCACGACACGCCGGTGCTGCTGATACTGGCGCAGGATCTGGTAGAGGCCTGCCTCACCCGCTATGGTCTGGAAGGAAAAATTATCGCTACCTGTGCCGGCGCAGCGCTGGCAGGCGTGAATTTCCATCATCCTCTGGCTTCTGCCGATGCCGGCTACGCGCGCCTCTCGCCCGTCTATCTGGGTGACTACGTCACACTGGAAACCGGTACCGGCATCGTGCACTCCGCACCTGCCTACGGTCTGGAAGACTATGCTTCCTGCAAGGCACAGGGCATGCAAGACGATGCCATTCTGAGTCCGGTCATGGGCGATGGTCACTATGCGTCCACACTGCCGCTGTTTGGCGGCATGACGATTTGGGAAGCCTCCAAACCGATTTGTGCTGCGCTGGAGTCGGCTGGCACACTCTTTAAGCTGGTGATGTTTGATCACAGCTATATGCATTGCTGGCGCCATAAAACGCCCATCATCTATCGCGCCACTTCGCAATGGTTTGCCAGCATGGACAAAACCCCGAAAGACGGTGGTGCTTCTCTGCGCGAGACCGCATTAGCCTCTGTCGATGCAACACGCTTCTTCCCTGCCTGGGGCAAGGCGCGCTTGCACGGCATGATTGCAAACCGTCCTGACTGGACTTTGTCACGTCAGCGCCAGTGGGGCGTACCTATGGCCTTCTTTGTCCATAAAGAGACCGGCGATCTGCATCCCGATACCCCGGCCCTGCTGGAAAAAGTAGCGCAACTGGTGGAGCAGCAGGGCATCGCTGCCTGGCACACGCTGCAAGTGGCTGATCTGCTCGGCGCTGATGCCGCGCACTACCAAAAAAATCGCGACACACTCGATGTGTGGTTTGATTCCGGCACCACACACCAGACCGTGCTACGCGGCTCGCATGCGGGTCAATCGCACTTCCCTGCCGATCTGTATCTGGAAGGCTCGGATCAGCATCGTGGCTGGTTCCATTCTTCCCTCCTGACCTCGGCCATGTTGAATGGCTGCGCACCTTACAAAGCATTGCTCACGCATGGCTTTGTGGTGGATGGCGAAGGCAAGAAAATGTCCAAGTCCAAGGGCAATGTAGTCGCACCACAAAAAATATCCGACACCATGGGTGCAGATATTTTGCGTCTGTGGGTTGCGGCGACAGATTACTCGGGTGAGCTGTCGATCTCAGATGAGATTTTGAAACGCGTGGTGGAAAGCTATCGCCGCATTCGTAACACGCTACGCTTCCTGCTGGCCAACACTTCGGACTTCAATCCGGCCAGTGATGCCGTGGCACTGAATGAGCTGATGGAGATTGATCGTTATGCGATAGCGCGCATGGCGCAATTGCAGAATGAAATTCGCACTCATTACAATGACTATGAATTTCATCCCGTCGTAGCCAAGCTGCAGATGTACTGCTCGGAGGATCTGGGCGGCTTCTATCTCGATATTCTGAAAGACCGTTTGTATACCAGCGGCGTCAACTCCGCTGCAAGGCGTTCTGCACAGACAGCGATCTGGCATATCACACAGGCCTTGCTGCCGCTGATGGCGCCGGTACTCTCATTCACTGTGGAAGAAGCCTGGGCTGTGTTTGCAAATAAAGCGACCTATGCAGCCTCTGATGAAACCATCTTCACGCAGAGCTTTTACTCACTGCCTGCCGTTAATGATGCAGAAGCACTATTGAATCAATACACCCGCCTGCGCGAGATCCGTGCGGACGTTTTGAAAGAGCTGGAAGAGGTGCGCGTGTCGGGCGCAATAGGCTCATCCCTGCAGGCCGAAGTGGATATTCATGCGCATGGTGACAAGCTGGCGCTATTGCAGGCCCTGGGTGACGATCTGAAATTTGTGCTGATTACTTCGGCGGCCAAAGTCACACCAGCGTCTGCTGAGGCTGAAGAGAAAGTCGTCGTTACTGCATCCAAATACACCAAGTGCGAGCGCTGCTGGCATTACCGTGCAGATGTAGGTTCACATGCAGAGCATGCCGCCTTGTGCGGCCGCTGCGTATCAAATCTGTTTGGCGCAGGTGAAGTGCGTCGTGTGGCCTGAACCGGGATTGGAATAAACGAATGGCAAAGAAAGCTTCCGGACTGATGCTGTGGCTGGGCATTGCAGTCATCGTCGTTTTGCTGGATCAGCTCAGCAAGATCACGATGTCACGCCTGCTGGTGTATGGTCAGTCCGAAACCATCACTTCTTTCTTTAATCTGGTGATGGTTTATAACAAGGGCGCTGCGTTCAGTTTTCTGTCCAACCAGCCCGGTTGGCAACGCTGGTTCTTCACGGGCATTTCAGCCGCCGCATCCTTGTTCATCATCTGGATGCTGAGGCGTAATCCTTCTCAGAAACTTTTTTGCTGGTCGCTCGCATTGATACTGGGCGGCGCCATCGGCAATCTGATCGATCGCATCGCTTATGGTCATGTGATTGATTTTCTCGATCTGCACTGGGGTGTCTGGCACTGGCCGGCATTTAACATCGCCGATAGCGGCATTACCATCGGTGCGGCATTATTTGTACTCGATGAGCTGCGGCGCGTGAACCGCTAAATCTTGAACCGGGCCTGGATGATATGACGCTGACTGGGAAAAATATCGTACTCGGACTGACGGGTGGCATTGCCTGCTACAAGGCAGCTGAACTGGCGCGCGGTCTGGTGAAGGCCGGTGCCAGCGTACAAGTCGTCATGACGGAAGCTGCGCGACATTTCATCACGCCCGTCACCATGCAGGCCTTGTCGGGTCGCCCGGTGTATACCGATCAGTGGGACAGCCGCATCTCCAACAATATGGCGCATATCGATCTGACGCGTCATGCCGATGCAATTCTGATTGCGCCCTGCTCGGCTGATTTCATGCGCAAACTCGTGCATGGTGCGGCTGATGATTTGCTCTCCACCTTATGTCTGGCAAGACCATCGACGCTGCCACTGCTGGTGGCCCCTGCCATGAATGTAGAAATGTGGGACAACCCGGCCACGCAGCGGAATGTCGCGCAACTGTATGCCGATGGTGTGACACGACTAGGTCCGGCGGCAGGCGAACAGGCTTGTGGCGAAACTGGTTTGGGACGCATGCTAGAACCTGAACAATTGCTGCAAGCACTGGAGGCATTTTTTAGCCCCAAGCTCTTGCAAGGCAAGCGCGTACTGATGACAGCAGGACCGACCTTCGAGCCTATCGATCCGGTGCGCGGCATCACCAATCTCTCTTCTGGAAAAATGGGCTATGCACTGGCGCGTGCAGCGCATGCAGCCGGTGCCGATGTCACGCTGGTCTCAGGACCAACCGCTTTGGCCGCACCGGCTGGCGTGCGACTGATAGCGGTAACAACTGCGCGTGAGATGCACGAAGCGGTGATGCAAAACGTTCCGCAACAAGACATCTTTATTGCCGTAGCAGCCGTGGCCGACTGGCGCGTGGCCGCGGTCAGTCAACAAAAAATCAAGAAGCAGGACAAGGACACGCCCACCCTGTCGTTCGAACATAACCCTGACATTCTGGCGACAGTCGCCGCTCTGTCGTCCCCGCCTTACTGCGTAGGCTTTGCGGCTGAATCAGAGCATCTGATTGAACATGGAACTGCTAAGCGCAAGAAAAAAAATATCCCTCTGCTGGTAGGTAATATCGGCCATCAGACTTTCGGCAAGGATGAGAATGAACTAGTGCTGTTTGATGAGCAGGGTCATCATGCACTGCCGCGCGCAAGTAAAGAAGCGCTGGCGATCACACTGGTGGCTGAAATCGCAGAGCGAATTTCAAAACGAATTTCAAGCAAGTAAAAATAATCAATAACTCATTTTCCTGAGCCATGAAAACAATAGACGTCAAAATTCTCGATCCCCGCATGCGCGAGCAAATGCCGGCCTACGCCACGCCGGGCAGCGCCGGACTTGATTTGCGTGCCTGTATTGATGCAGCCATCACGATAGAACCGGGCAGCACTCATCTGATTCCTACCGGACTGGCGATACATATTGCTGATCCCGGGTATGCCGCCATGATTCTTCCGCGCAGCGGCATGGGCCATAAGCATGGCATCGTGCTGGGTAATCTGGTGGGACTGATTGATTCGGATTATCAGGGGCAACTGATGGTATCGACCTGGAACCGTGGCAGCACACCCTTTGTGCTGAATCCTATGGAGCGTCTGGCGCAGCTGGTCATCGTGCCCGTGATGCAGGTAGGATTCCAGGTGGTCGAAGAATTCGACAGCAGCGAGCGCGGTGAAGGTGGTTTCGGCAGTACAGGAAAAAAATAAGCGGAGGCAAAGGTGCACAAGCGAGTCCGATTGAGTCCTTGCACAAGAGTCGGACTCCCTGCGCGTTCAAGTGCAGGGCTGACGGGTCTGACAGGACTGATACTTTCAGCTTGGATGCTAGCCGCATGCGCACCGATTTCCCCGACCTCGACATCTTCCAATACATCCACTACTCCTGCTCGTTCTAATTCCAGCCTCTCTTCCGCAGCAGCTACTCGCATTGTGACGGATCCTCAGCTGAGTGCCTTACTGGCTTACCAGGAGCGCGTCTACAGGGTCGCTGCTCCGCTCATGATTAAGAATGCGGTGTTGTGCAAAACTTCGGCCCGTCTGTTGTTAGGCTTTACTGCCAAGAACAAGCATTCCTATCCTGCCGAATTAAGCCGCGCCGTTGAAAACTCATTGAAACTGGATGAACGCCTGCAAGTGATGCAGGTACTGGAAGGCAGTGGCGCTATGCATGCTGGTGTGAGACGCGGCGACATACTCGTTTCCATACAGGGCCAGCCCTTGCCGCAAGGGGCTCAGGCTGAGCCTGAGACGGCACGTATGCTGGCGCCACTGATGAAAAATATCAGCGAGATTGATGTTGTTGTCATGCGCAATGGACAAAGCATGAAACTCAGCGTGCCGCTGACCCTAGGTTGTGCCTTTGCCCTCGATATAGGCAACGCACCGCATGTGAATGCCTATGCCGATGATAAACGCATCATGCTCACACGCGGCATGCTGGATTTCCTCAGCTCAGATGCTGAACTGGCTGCAGTGCTGGCGCATGAGATGGCGCATAACGTGCAGCACCATGCGCGCAGCATGCAGATGAGCGCCACGCTGTCGGGCGTGATTGATGATCTGCTGCCTCTGAAACCCGAGCTCAGCGCTTTTCAGGGCAGTGCCGGTATCAGGCCTATGGATGAAAAGTTCGATCAGGAAGCCGACAGGATTGCACTGTTCATGCTGGTCAGGGCAGGCTTGGATCCCGCCATCGCATTAACGACTTTACGAAAACTGGCACTGTACTATCCGGCATCGGTCGCCAATAGCTTAACAGCGTCACATCCCTGGACTGAACAGCGTGCCTCATTGATGCTGGCAACGCTGTCCGAGATACGCCAAAAACAGGCGACGAAAAAAGCGCTGGTACCGTAAATTTTTTGCGTTATCGGAATCTAAGCCTGCGCCTTTGCATTTACCTTTGCCTGTCTCCATACCACTTGGCTTAAAAAATAATCAGCTGACCGAAGACGAAAAAAAACCTGCCGTTCACACTGGCAGGTTTTTTATTCAGAGTCGCTGATTCAAAGACTCGACTAATGAACTAATCGATTATTCAACTTCAGCGGCTTCTTGTGGTGGCGCAGCGGGTGGAATGTCCCCTTCAAGGAAATCGAGCTTGATCTGCTCAGCCTCATCCAGATCTACGCTCACACGACCACCGGTGACGAGTTTGCCAAACAAGAGTTCGTCGGCCAGCGCCTTCCTGATCATGTCCTGAATCAGACGTGACATTGGACGTGCACCCATCAAAGGATCAAAGCCCTTCTTGCCCAGGAATTTGCGCAGGTTGTCGCTGAAGGTGGCTTCGACTTTTTTCTCATGCAGCTGTTCTTCCAGTTGCATCAGGAATTTGTCGACCACGCGCAAGATAATGTCTTCATCCAGCGCACGGAAGCTGATGGTTGCATCCAGACGATTACGGAACTCAGGCGTGAACATGCGCTTGATATCAGCCATCTCATCACCCGCCTGCTTGGACTCGGTAAAGCCCATCGTGCGTTTCTGCAAGCTCTCTGCGCCGGCATTGGTGGTCATGATGATGATCACATTACGGAAATCAGCCTTGCGGCCATTGTTGTCTGTCAGCGTGCCGTGATCCATCACCTGCAGCAGTATATTGAATACATCCGGATGCGCTTTTTCAATTTCCTCCAGCAGCAGCACAGCATGCGGTTTCTTGGTCACGGCCTCGGTCAGCAAACCACCCTGATCAAAACCGACATAGCCCGGAGGTGCGCCGATCAGGCGACTGACTGCATGGCGCTCCATGTATTCCGACATATCGAAACGGATCAGTTCTATGCCCATGATGAAGGCCAGTTGCTTGGCAACTTCGGTCTTGCCCACACCGGTCGGACCGGAGAACAGGAAAGAACCTATAGGCTTGTCAGTCTTGCCTAGACCAGCCCGCGCCATCTTGATGGCAGCGGCCAGCGCTTCGATCGCAGGGTCCTGACCGAACACGACATTTTTCAGATCGCGCTCTATGGTCTGCAGCTTGGAGCGGTCGTCCTGATTTACCGACTGCGGCGGAATACGCGCGATCTTGGAGATGATGTCTTCAATCTCGGTCTTGCCTATGGTCTTTTTCTGCTTGGACTTAGGCAGTATGCGCTGTGCAGCACCGGCTTCGTCGATCACATCAATCGCTTTATCGGGCAAATGACGGTCATTGATGAAGCGTGCCGACAATTCAGCTGCTGTGGTCAGGGCCAGTGCCGAATACTTCACACCATGATGCTCTTCAAAGCGCGACTTCAGGCCACGCAGGATTTGCACGGTCTGCTCAACTGTCGGCTCATTCACATCGATCTTCTGGAAACGACGTGACAGGGCGTGATCTTTTTCAAACACACCACGGTATTCATTGAACGTCGTTGCACCGATACATTTCAGCTGGCCGCTGGACAGCGCAGGCTTGAGCAGATTCGAAGCATCCAGCGTGCCACCGGAAGCCGAACCCGCACCGATGATGGTGTGTATTTCATCAATAAAGAGAATGCCGTTAGGATTGTTCTTCATCTGCTTAAGTACGGCCTTCAGGCGCTGCTCAAAATCACCGCGGTATTTGGTACCTGCCAGCAGCGCGCCCATATCTAATGAATAGACCACGGCATTTTGCAGAATTTCGGGAACATCACCTTGGGTCACGCGCCAGGCCAGACCTTCGGCAATCGCTGTTTTACCTACGCCGGCTTCACCCACGAGCAAAGGATTATTTTTGCGACGACGGCACAAAGTCTGGATCACACGCTCGACCTCTGCTTCGCGACCTATCAGAGGATCGATCTTGCCTTCGGCAGCCAGCTTGTTCAGGTTCTGTGTGAACTGATCCAGCGCACTTTCTTTTTGTGGACCGTCAGCCTGGGTTTCTTCGCCGCCCTCTGCTGCCTTCTGTGGTTCGGTCTGCTGGTCTTTGCGGACGCCATGTGAAATGAAATTCACGACATCCAGACGCGTCACGCCCTGCTGATGCAGATAGTAGACCGCATGCGAATCTTTTTCGCCAAAGATCGCCACCAGCACATTCGCGCCTGTGACTTCTTTTTTACCATTCGAGGCCGACTGCACATGCATGATCGCGCGCTGGATCACGCGCTGGAATCCCAGCGTTGGCTGAGTGTCCACTTCGCTGGTGCCAGGCACGGTCGGTGTGTTGTCGTTAATGAAATTAGTCAGCGTCTTGCGCAGATCGTCAATATTGACGGCGCAGGCGCGCATGACTTCAGCTGCCGAGGGGTTGTCCAGCAAGGCAAGCAAGAGATGCTCGACCGTGATGAATTCATGGCGTGCCTGTCTCGCCTCAACAAAGGCCATGTGTAAGCTAACTTCAAGTTCCTGAGCAATCATGCTTCCTCCATCACGCATTGCAGCGGGTGACCCGCTTTACGGGCGTGGGTTAATACCAATTCGACTTTGGTGCTGGCGATGTCTTTGGGATAGACGCCGCACATGCCCCTGCCATCACGATGCACCTTAAGCATGATCTGTGTCGCAGTTTCGCGATCCTTGTTGAAATATTCCTGGATGATGGCCACCACAAACTCCATGGGGGTGTAATCGTCATTCAGCAACAAAACCTGATACATAGAGGGCGGCTTGACTGCCGCTTTTTTCTCTTTGGGAACAAGTAATGTGCCATTGTCGCTGTCAGTTGCCATGCTTCTATTCTAATGCCCTAGTTCATGTGCGTAACCGGCAAAACCCGCCGTATCCGCCCTCAGTTCGATATTACGCCCTTTCGTGAGCGCGCGCAGACCGCACCAGCAAGTCGCATTCGACACGCGATTTTTAAGCTGCTTTTTGGTCAGTCTAGCACTTTTGGCAATTCGCTTGACTTTTCCATTTTTTACGAGAACAATGCAAAATATCAATATGTGTTTTTGACACTATTATTGATTATAGAGGGGCAATTTAAGAGGGGGGCAGCTTTACGCGAGTCTTCTTGCTTTTAGAGCTCGTGTGATTGCTTAATATTGGGAAGACGCTTTTATGGCAACAGGTACCGTCAAGTGGTTTAACGACGCCAAAGGCTTTGGTTTTATCACTCCGGATGATGGTGGCGAAGATTTATTCGCTCACTTTTCCGCAATTAATATGAATGGCTTTAAGACGCTCAAAGAAGGTCAGAAAGTTCAGTTCGAAGTCACGCAAGGCCCTAAGGGAAAGCAAGCTTCCAACATTCAAAGCGCCTGATTATCCATTAGGCTCTTCTTAAAAACCCCCGTTAACCCGGGGGTTTTTTATTGCCTGTTTATTTATCGTTTGTTTATTAGATGGTTAAGTGTCAGTTTAATTACCAATATTGCATGCGATCCCGCCTGGCTTGACATTTGCCGAGACAAAAAAAGCCGGAATAATCCGGCTTTTGTTTTTGATGCAGAAAAATGATTACATATGCGCGATCATGACATCGCCAAAACCTGAGCAGGAAACCTGAGTCGCCCCCTCCATCAGTCGCGCAAAATCATAAGTCACTTTTTTGGAAGTAATCGCTTTCTCGGTGGCGCTGATAATCAGGTCAGCCGCCTCGAACCAGCCCATGTGACGCAGCATCATTTCCGCAGATAAAATCAGTGAACCCGGATTCACATAATCCTTGCCCGCATATTTAGGTGCCGTTCCGTGAGTTGCTTCAAACATGGCCACGGAATCTGAGAGGTTGGCGCCCGGTGCAATACCAATACCGCCCACCTGTGCTGCCAGCGCGTCGGAAATATAGTCGCCGTTCAGGTTCAGGGTAGCAATCACACTGTATTCATTTGGACGCAGCAAGATCTGCTGAAGGAAGGCATCGGCGATCATATCTTTGACGATGATTTCCTTGCCCGTCTTCGGGTTCTTGAAGCTGCACCATGGGCCGCCGTCGATCAGCTGGGCACCGAATTCTTTTTGGGCCAAAGCATAGCCCCAGTCACGGAAGCCACCTTCGGTGTACTTCATGATGTTGCCCTTGTGAACAATCGTCACTGAAGGCTTGTCATTGTCTATGGCGTACTGAATCGCTTTGCGTACCAGACGCTCAGTTCCTTCGATAGACACGGGCTTGACGCCTATGCCTGAAGTCTGTGGGAAGCGAATTTTTTTGACGCCCATTTCCTTGATCAGGAAATCGATGATTTTCTTGGCGCCATCCGTGCCTTCCTGCCATTCGATGCCCGCATAGATGTCTTCCGAGTTCTCACGGAAAATCACCATGTCGGTCTTTTCAGGCTCGCGCAGCGGCGATGGAACGCCTTTGAAATAACGCACGGGACGCAGACAGACATACAGATCCAGCTCCTGACGCAGAGCCACGTTCAGTGAACGTATGCCACCGCCCACAGGCGTCGTCAGCGGGCCCTTGATGGACACCACATAGTCTTTCAGTACTTTCAGTGTCTCTTCGGGCAGCCACACATCCGGGCCATACACCTGAGTTGATTTTTCACCGGCGTAAATTTCCATCCAGCTGATCTTGCGCTTGCCAGCGTAAGCTTTGGCTACCGCTGCGTCGACCACCTTGATCATGACAGGGCTAATATCCACGCCTGTGCCATCGCCTTCGATATAGGGGATGATAGGGTTGTCAGGTACGGTGAGGGAGAAATCCGGATTGACGGTGATTTTCTTACCCTCAGCAGGCACTTTGATATGTTGGTACATCATTAGCTCCGATAGATTGGCGTATGGGAGGATTGTAAATTGCGTCTCGTGAACAGCAAAGTACGGTAAGCCTAAAGCGCCGGTTGGTTACCCGAGGTCTTATATAAGACATAAGACCGTTTCCCACATTATGCACTACAATTTTACTTTATGCCATAAAGTCGCCGCCTTAAACCGTGTCCTTAATTCTTTTCAACAAACCCTTCGGTGTGATGAGCCAGTTCTCGCCACATCCTTCGCGCCAGACGCTGGCCGACTACCTGACCCTGCCCGGTATCTATCCGGCAGGCCGGCTCGATGCGGACAGTGAAGGCTTGCTGCTGCTGACCGATGATGGCAGCCTGCAGCATGAGATCAGCCACCCGAATCAGGGCAAGCAAAAAACCTATCTGGTACAAGTTGAAGGCGAAGCACAGGCCGCGCAATGCGATAGGCTCAGTCAGCCTATGGATCTGGGTGATTTTGTCACCCAGAGCAGCAGAGTAAGTCGCATCCAAGCACCCCTCTGGCTGTGGCCACGCAAGCCACCGGTGCGCCAGCGCCTGCACCTTCCTACCAGCTGGCTGGCCATCACCCTGAGCGAAGGCAAAAATCGTCAGGTGCGTCGCATGACAGCCGCTGCTGGATTACCAACTCTGCGCCTGATCCGGCATGCGATCGGGCCATTCTCATTAGAGAACCACCCGCTGCTGCCGGGAGAATGGTGTGAAATCAGCGTCAGTGAATGGCGCGCTCCGCTGTAAGCCCGGCACAGGTAAAACCTGAAGGCATCAGACTAGCCGGGCTCACCTCAGAAAAAATGAAGGTTTACAATTATTGAACTTGCATGCAAATTCATAGCTTCATTTATAGAATTGATTCAAAGAGTCAATTTATAGAGTCAATTTATAGAGTCGATTCTTTGAGCCGATTTATAAAGTTAGTTTTAGAGTCGATTCACAGCGTCAATGCATCGGACAGATTTTTTAAGCGTTTTATCCACTCGCCTCCTCATCACCTTGCTGACCGACACAATGAAACAAACCCTGATTGCCACCTTATTCATCACCCTACTGCTTTACTCCGGCCTCAGCCAGGCACAGCAACGCTTCTCCCTCACCACCCTGAACATCGGCGTGCATCTGATACAGGCTGAAGTCGCCCTCAGTGAGAGTGAACGTGCGCAGGGGCTGATGTTTCGTGATCAGCTAGGTCAGAATGAAGGCATGGTATTTCGCTTCACCAATACCAATCAGGTTTGTATGTGGATGAAAAATACGCTGCTACCACTGTCCGTAGCGTTCATGGATGAAGAGGGAAAGATCATCAATATCGAAGATATGCAGCCGCAAACACTGGATGCGCATTGTGCAAAAAAACCGGCACGCTATGCTCTGGAAATGAACCTGGGTTGGTTTCGTAAAAAGAATATCAGGCAAGGCAATGTCATTTCAGGCCTGCCCAAATAAAGTCTTGAACAGCGAATAAAGACTTGAGCAACTAAAGACTAAGACTTACCCCAGATGGAAAGAAAAAATACAAAACCCGCCGAACGTCACCGTTGAGCGGGTTTTTGTAAATCGCCGGTCGCAACCGGCATCAACACAACTGGCAGTGCCAGCCTACAGGATTAGGCCAGTGCCTTGATCGCTGCGGACAGACGACTCTTATGACGAGCTGCCTTGTTTTTGTGGATGATTTTCTTGTCAGCGATACGATCAATGATCGAAATCGAAGAATGGAATACTTGAGCTGCTGCAGCCTTGTCGCCTGCTTCGATAGCTTTACGAACGGCTTTGATTGCAGTGCGCAGCGTGGAGCGCTGGCTGGAATTGTGCGCATTCAGTTTGACTGCTTGACGAGCGCGTTTGCGCGCTTGTGCTGTATTTGCCATGACTTGTTCCTGACGGTAGGGTGCTCGAGGCAGCGCCCCGGACGAATTCGAAAGACCGCGATTATAACGGGTTTTTGTTCGGGCGGCAAATAGGATGACATTCAGTCAGCGAGCAAAAGCAAAGGGCTGAGTTATGAAAAAGTTAAAGTCAAAGCACGGTGCAAAGCGTAAAAGTGAGCGCCGAAGTTTTCAAAGCGGTAATTTTTCACGGGAAGCTGCACCACCCCTGAGGCTATAATCAATCGCTATGAACTTGCATAAAACCTTAGCCACCGTGTCGGGCATGACGCTGCTGTCCCGCATTACCGGATTGATACGCGAGTTCCTGATCGCCCGTACCTTTGGTGCCTCGGTCACGACCGACGCTTTTTTCGTCGCCTTCCGCATTCCCAACCTGCTGCGCCGGCTGTTTGCCGAAGGCGCTTTCTCACAAGCCTTTGTGCCCATTCTGGCGGAATACAAAAATCAGCTGGGCGATGCTGCCACCCGCAGTCTGACGGATCACGTGGCCACAGTGATGTTCTGGGCGCTGATGGCCACCTCGCTTGCCGGCATCGTGTTCGCGCCAGCCATAGTGCTGTTGATGGCCAGTGGCTTTGCCTCGGACCCACTGGCGATGTCGCTCTCGGTATCGATGACGCGCATCATGTTTCCCTACATTCTGTTTATGTCACTGGTGGCGCTGGCCGGCGGCATATTAAATACCTGGCGTGAATTCCGTGTACCCGCTTTCACGCCTGTACTGCTGAACCTGACTTTCATCGCCGCTTCCCTCTTCCTTGCGCCACATATGTCGCAACCTGTATTCGCACTGGCGATTGCAGTCTTCATAGGTGGCCTGCTGCAGCTCTCCATGCAAGTGCCGGCCCTGCGCAAAATAGGCATGTTGCCGCGCATAGGCATGAATCCTTTCGTAGCGCTGAGTGATGCCGGTGTGCGACGTGTTTTGAAGCAAATGCTGCCAGCCACCTTTGCCGTATCAGCGGCGCAGATCAGCCTCATCATCAACACCAACATTGCTTCGCATCTGGCCGATGGCAGCGTGTCCTGGTTGTCCTATGCGGATCGTCTGATGGAATTGCCGACCGGTCTGCTGGGCGTCGCTCTCGGCACTATTTTGCTGCCCAGTCTGTCCAAGGCAAATGCAGAGGGCAATACCGCAGAGTATTCGTCACTGCTGGACTGGGGTCTGCGACTGACATTTTTGCTGGCCATGCCTGCAGCACTGGCACTCATGATCTTGTCCGAACCGATTACGACCACGCTTTTCCACTACGGGAAATTTGATGCCTTGTCCGTCGACATGACCGCCAGAGCTCTGATCGCTTATGGCGTAGGACTGATGGGTCTGATTCTGGTGAAGATTCTGGCGCCCGGCTTCTATGCAAAACAAGACATACGCACGCCAGTCAAGATAGGTATAGGCGTGCTGGTGGCCACTCAGTTGATGAACCTGTTGTTCGTGCCGTGGATTGCGCATGCCGGTCTGGCACTCTCCATAGGACTGGGCGCTACAGCGAATGCCGGCTTTCTGTATCTGATGTTGCGCAAGGCAGGCATCTATCGACCTGAACCTGGCTGGCCCCTGTTTCTGATTCGTTTGTGTGGCGCACTGCTGCTGTTGGCCGGTGCCGGTCTGTGGGTGGCGGGACATTTTGACTGGATGGCCATGCAGGCAACGCCCTGGCTGCGTATCGCAGCGCTGATGTTAGTGATCGTGACCTGCGCACTCACCTACTTTGGCGCACTGATGGCCATGGGATTCAGGTTTGCTGATTTCAAGCGCATATCCAATGAATGAACAGCTACCCGATGGTGTCCCTGCAGCGATGATCACTTCTCTGGACTACTTCGCTTCACTGGTACAGGATGATGCCCATCTTCCGCTGTTCGAAGCAGCACTCACCATCGCGCAGGACGATGAACCGGCACTTGATCTGAGCGCCTGCATGCTGGAGATAGATCAGTTCGCGGCACGACTCAAGCGCCGACTGCCGGCCGACATGGCACAGATACCTAAACTGCGGCAGCTGAATAATTTTTTCTATCAGGAGCTGGGCTTTGCCGGCAATCTGAATGATTACTACCATCCCGACAATAGTTATCTGCACAAGGTACTGTCATCACGCCGTGGCATACCCATATCGCTTGCCGTCATTTACATGGAACTAGCGCAGCAAATTGATCTGGATGTAAAAGGCATTTCTTTCCCTGGCCATTTCCTGATGAAGCTCAGCGTTAATTCCGGGGACATCATTCTTGATCCCTTCAACGGCGCCAGTTTGTCACGTGAAGACATAGAAGAAAGACTGGAAGCGTTTGTGATGACAGGCAGCAGAGCTAAGGACATACCGCTGGCCAGTTATCTGGCAGATGCCTCTGCACGCTCGATTCTGGTACGCATGCTGCACAACCTGAAATCGCTGTTTACTGAAGCTACGCACTGGCAGCAATACCTGAATGTACAACAGCGACTGGTGATTCTCTTGCCTGAAGAGTTAAGTGAACGCCGCGACCGCGGTCTGGCCTATGCCCAACTGGATTGTCCGCAGGCAGCACTGCAAGATATCGAAGCCTATCTGTCAGTTCACCCAAAGGCCAGTGATGCCGCTGCTTTGCGTGAACGGCTGCCCGAACTCAGGGCAGCCACACGAAAGCTGAATTAAGCGCCCTTGGCCCGCGCCTCTATCGCTTCCCAGCGCTCCAGCGTGTCCATCAGCAAAGCATCAATCTCAGCAAAACGCTGATTCAGTTTTTGCACTTCTGCTGCCTCTTTACGATAGAGGTCAGGATCAGCCAGCCTGAGCGACAAGGCCGCCTGCTCTGCTTCCAGATCTGCAATCATCTTGGGCAGCTGTTCCAGATCACGCTGATCTTTGAAGCTGAGTTTTTTGGCCTTGACAGGCGCTGCTGCTACCGCATTCGGCGCACTGGATGTAAAAGATTTGGCCACTGGCTTGGGCGTCTCTCTGGCCGCGACTGCCGGCGCACTTTTTCTCACACGCTCCCAGTCGCTGTAGCCGCCGATGTATTCACGCCACTGCCCGCCGCCTTCGGCAACGAAGACCTGCGTCACTACGTTGTCGAGGAAGGTACGGTCATGGCTGACCAGGAAGACCGTGCCGGTGTACTCCTCCAGCAATTGCTCCAGCAATTCCAGCGTATCGATATCCAGATCATTGGTCGGCTCGTCCAGCACCAGCACATTCGCAGGCTTGGCGAACAAGCGCGCCAGCAATAAGCGATTACGCTCACCACCCGACAAGGATTTGACCGGCGAACGTGCACGCTCAGGCGCAAACAGAAAATCAGAAAGATAGGTCATCACATGCCTGCGCTGACCGTTAATCTCTACCCAGTCACTACCCGGTGCAATCGTATCGGCGAGTGTCGCTTCTTCATTCAGTTGCTCGCGCATCTGATCGAAATAGGCAATCTGTAATTTACTACCCTGACGTACCGTACCGGCATCTGGCTGCTCTTCACCAAGTATGAGTTTCAACAGCGTGGTCTTGCCCGCACCGTTGATACCGATCAGACCGACTTTGTCACCACGCATGATGGTGGCCGTAAAATTATCAACGATCTTTCGATCACCATAGGATTTGCTGGTATCCACCAGTTCGGCCACGATCTTGCCTGAGCGCTCACCCGCTGCCAGATCCATCTTGACCTGACCCTGTTGATCGCGCCGGCTGGAACGTTCATTGCGCAAGGCTTCCAGACGGCGCACACGACCTTCATTGCGAGTGCGGCGTGCCTCCACCCCTTTACGTATCCAGACTTCTTCCTGTGCCAGTATTTTGTCGAATTTAGCGTTTTCTATATCTTCAATCGCCAGCTGATCTGCTTTGCGTATGACATAGGCACTGAAATTACCCGGATATGAGCGCAGATGACCACGATCCAGCTCGACGATGCGAGTCGTTACATTGTCCAGAAAACTACGGTCGTGCGTAATAAACAGCAGGCTGCCGCGAAAATCGCGCAGCAGATCCTCCAGCCAGGCAATCGAAGAAAAATCCAGATGGTTGGTCGGCTCATCAAGGATCAGCACATCCGGCGCCACCACCAGTGCGCGCGCCAGTGCAACCCGTTTCTTCATACCACCTGACAGGGTATTGATGACACGCTGTCCGTCCAGATTCAGCTTCTGAAGCGTGGTCTCAACACGATTCGATAAATTCCAGCCGTCGGTCACATCGAGTTGCGATTGAATATGCTGCATGCGATCCATCAGCGCCGCATCATCACCTTCACCAAATTGCGTCGTCAGTACGTCATATTCAGCCAGCAATGCCTGTATATCTGCAACGCCACTGGCCACCGCATCAAAAATAGACATGGCCGGATCGAACTGCGGCTCTTGAGCAACGTAGGCAATGCGCAAGCCTTGCTGCAAAACCAGCAGACCATCATCAAGCTTACCCAGACCGGCAATAATTTTCAGCAGGGATGATTTACCGGTGCCATTACGCCCGATCAGACCAACACGTTCACCGGTTTCCAGTGAGAATTCGGCATGATCAAGCAAGGCGACGTGACCAAAGGCGAGCTGAGCGTCGCTGAGAGAAATAACTGCCATGATTGGAGGCGCCGTGACACGGCACCGTAAGGAATGGTGAACAAGGCCGCTATTCTACCGATTGCACACCAAGTCAGGCACAAAAGCCTCACTAGAGGTCGATAGCGCAAAATCAGCGTTTTGACTGGGCTATAATTCGCAGCGTGCCGCGACAGCTGTTGCAGCACGCGCGTCTCGCCGTAGTTCAATGGATAGAACGAGTGCCTCCTAAGCGCTAGATACAGGTTCGATTCCTGTCGGCGGGACCAAGCCCCTTAATGCTGTGACGTCTCATCTCCTGCAGGCCGCTTCACACAGACGCGGTTGCGGCCCTGATGCTTGGCTTCATACATCGCATCATCGGCTGCCTCGATCATCGCTTCAATCCCACTGATGCCCAGCTCCACACCGGCCACACCTACACTGACCCTGTAGCTAAGCTGATGCTCGCCTATGTTAATCAGTTCAGCCTCGACGTTGCGGCGTATACGCTCACCAATCACATGCGCCATATCGATATCGGTAGAAGGCAGGAGAACGGCAAATTCTTCACCACCGAAACGCGCCACCACATCAATACTGCGCACACTCTTGAGCATTACCATCGCCAGATTGCGGATCACCTTGTCGCCTGCAGGATGACCATAGGTATCGTTGATTTTTTTGAAGTGGTCAATATCAAGAATCAGCAGTGAAATATTGCGCGGTTTGCGTGCATAACGTGCGAACTCAAGTTCAGCCGCCTCATACAGAGCACGTCGGTTGGCAACGCCCGTCAACTGATCTGAGGTGGCCGCCTTGAGCAGCGATTCCATGGTTTCACGCGTATCCGTAATATCACGAATGATCAGTGAGTAAGATGCCGATGTCAGATTTTCTTCGACAGGTGTAATCACCGAATGTCCCCAGAAGCGGGAGCCATCGGCGCGCTGCATCCAGCCTTCGGCAAAGCTCAGACCTGCACGATCCACTTCGCGCAAACGGTCTGTCGTTCTGTCAGCCGTCATCGCGTCTGGCGCAAAGAACACAGCATAAGGCTGGCCGATAATCTTTTCTGGGCCATGCCCTGTCAGTCTTTGTACGCTGGCATTCCAGCCCCTGACCACACCATCAGAATCCAATGCCGCCGAAGCAAAATCTTTGACTCCCGTCAGCGCTGCATTGATCCAGGCTTCTTGCTTGTGCAGCAGCCGTTCGCGTTTGATGACTTCAGACACATCTCTTATGCTAGCCATCAGGGAGTTCTCACCCATTTTGACTAAAGAAAGCGCGTAATAAACCGGCTCTGTCTGTCCGCGTATGCCTGAAGTGATCACCAGATTCTGGTTTCTGATGATACTGCCTGCCGCCAGTGTGAAATTTTCTGCCTGAAATTGCAGGTCAGGCGCGATCTGATCGAGCGTTGCAAATAAATTGCTCAGCAAATGACCTTTTTTTTCCAAAGGCATCAATAGCTGAACGGCGACAGGATTAATGAGCGCGATGTTCCCTTGAAGATCCGTCTGTACCAGACCAATCAGGTCGTAGTACATGAACTCCATGAGTTTATCGACGCTGGAATTTTCCCCGGTGATCATGTTCCCACCTCACCCGAGACGGTGTATCAACACATAACGGACCGGTGAGTCCTTTGAATACAGCATGCGGATCTTGACATCGGTTTTTTTTGAACGAAATGCAAGCACATAATCAATCGTGACATCCAGCGCCTCATGCTTTTCCTGGGCATAATCAAGACGTTTGGCACCCAGCACATTATTCATGCAGCGACCAATCTCATCAAAGAAATGTCTATTTAAAACTTCATCCTGATGCAGACCCGACATCTTGGATTCATGATCACTATAACGACAGGTCATGCCCTGCTCATCCAGACCTATGACCCCAAAATCCAGCGAGTCCAGCATGGCATCTGTGGCCTGATCCAGCCAGTCGTGCATACCTTCTGCATTGAGCTCCATAACAGACCCCTTGAACATAAATTCCGTCAGAAGTCGTTTTCTTATAAGCGGCTAGCTTAGGAAATTATGCAACCAGTAGTTAATAAAGTTAACCATTCTAATACTTATCTCTATTTTCTGCGCTGGACATCGTATGTATAGCTAAAAAAAAATTAACAAAATAACTTATCGACAGACTGTGACTAGCAATATCTGATCTGGACTTCCTGCTTGCACACGGATAGTGCGCAATGGTGTTTCCATCGTACTAACAACTGCTGCTTGGGCATTTTTTTCTGCGTACCGAATCACTTTTTCCGCGCCTGATTTTTTCTGCTGACAATCTAAAGTTGTCAGTGTTTTCTCGGACGAAAACTCCTGCCCTTCCAGACTCGTCATGGGCTTCGCATAATTTGTGAGGGTCCAGAGCGTCACACGCCCCTGCTCTGCCTTAAGGAAAGCGGGGTCATACAATTCTTCCGTACTGTCTGTGCTCAGAAAACTGACCCATTCTGCCCGGACAGGTAGCGCGATCAGCAAAGCCGACATCAACATTAATCCGCGCTTCATTAATTCAGCTTTCTTGGTTTGCCAAAATTGCCTTCTTTAGGAAACAGGAAGGTGGTCTTGCTGGGACCCATGCCAACGATCTGAACGATCGCGCCCTCTTCACCAGCCGAGCCATCGTAGTGCACACCACCAGCAGGGTGAAACATATAACTGCCTGCTTTCAGTGGCACCGTAGCAGCCGGATCCCAGCTGTCATCCTTGCCGGCATTCCAGGTGCCCTGCACCACGATGACATGACGGTCTTCGCCGTGAAAGTGCGGTGCGCTCATCACACCGGGCGGGAAAGAGGCACGAATCACATACTGTCCCGGTTTGGATGGATCGCCGAAGATCACGGCCATCTTGGCGCCACCACCCGCGTCTTTCCATACAATTTTTTCCGGAGGGATCACCAGAAAATCATTCTCGCTGGGAGCTGAGAAGCTGGGCGACATGCTCAGAATGGAAGCAAGACCCAGGGCGCAGAAAACAAATCGACTAT
>CAIQLE010000093.1 GCA_903872555.1 uncultured bacterium | reverse complement strand
GGGTTTGAATGTTCGACTATTGGAGTGTTTGAGCGATTTAATTCGTCTGAGATGTAAGTTGACGAAATATTTGCAGCTCGATTGGATAGTACGGGCTCGGATTGCTCAGCCTCAGATTGGTCAGGCACGGCTGTTGTGCCTGCTTTAGGCACAGGAGGCAGGTTTGATTCAGTCTGCTGCCGGGGAGATGTTGATGGTTTTACTGTGCTTGAATTCAGACTCATGATCAACCTTCCTTAATAAGTATTAAGGAAGGTCAGTCACGCGACTCTTGCGATAGTTCCGGTACACATAAGCACTAGCTAACTCTCAGCTACAGGTAAGCTAAAAACAGAGTCCAGCCTATACGTAGATTTCTGGTATAGCCTCAGATTTTTTCCTGCGCCACTCTTTGCGACAACTGTTCCTGAGTTTCTTTGCGTTCGCTGTAACGATCCACCAGATAGGGTGAAATATCGCGCGTGAGCAGGGTGAATTTCATCAACTCTTCCATCACGTCGACCAGCCTGTCGTAATAGCTGGAAGGCTTCATGCGCCCGGCCTCATCGAATTCTTTGTAGGCCATGGCAACCGAGGATTGATTAGGTATGGTCAGCATGCGCATCCAGCGTCCGAGTATGCGCATCTGGTTCACCGCATTGAATGATTGCGATCCGCCATTCACCTGCATCACCGCCAGTGTTTTGCCCTGAGTCGGGCGCAGGGCGCCGATTGCCAGCGGTATCCAGTCTATTTGCGATTTCATGATGCCGGTCATGGCACCGTGACGTTCCGGTGAAGACCAGACCATGCCTTCAGCCCAGTTGGACAACTCACGCAGTTCAGCCACCTTGGGATGAGACTCGGGAGCATCGTCGGGCAGGGGCAAACCTGAAGGATTGAACATGCGTGTTTCTGCACCCATGTCCTGCAGTAAACGTGCTGCTTCTTCTGCCAGCAGGCGACTGAAGGAACGTTCACGCAATGAGCCATACAAAATCAGTATGCGTGGCGGATGTTGCGCTCTTTTCGTATCAAACAGCTGAGCGCTGTCAGGCTGCTGATAGCAGTTCGCATTCAGATTCGGCAGATCATGTATGGACTCAGACACGATGTCCATCCTTGTCGATCACGACTTCGCCATCTTCTTTGGTGAAAGCGCCGCGTTGTGACTGCGGCAAAATATCCAGTACCACTTCCGATGGACGGCACAGTCGTGTCCCCAACGGCGTGACCACGATAGGCCGATTCATCAGTATGGGATGAGCCATCATGGCATCAACCAATGCTTCATCTGTCTTTGCCGGATCATCCAGACCAAGCTCATGAAAAGGCGTGCCTTTCTCGCGCAGTATGCTGCGTACCGGCTGTCCCATGGCCTTGATGAGTGCCAGCAGTTGCTCGCGCGAAGGGGGCGTCTTCAGGTACTCAATCACCGTGGGTTCGATACCCGCGTTGCGTATCATCGCCAGTGTGTTGCGCGAAGTGCCGCAATTCGGATTGTGATAAATCGTTACGTCAGTCATACAGGCTTTCCGGGATCTGATGATCCTCTTCATCAGCAGGATGGATTATTTTGTGCTCATGCCTAAGAGCATATCGTTGAGTTTTTTGACAAAGCCGGCCGGATCGGCCAGTTGCCCACCTTCAGCCAGCATGGCCTGATCAAACAGTATGCTGCTCCAGTCGTCGAACTTAGCTTCTTCATATTTCAGGCGCTGCACCAGAGGATGATGCGGATTGATTTCAAGTATGGGCTTGCTGTCCGGCGCGCTTTGTCCGGCGGCCTTCAGCATGCGCAGCAGATGGCCGGATATTTCATGTTCGCCCGCTACCAGACAGGCCGGTGAGTCGGTCAGACGAAAAGTCACGCGCACTTCTCTGGCTTTGTCGGCCAGCGCTGCCGACATTTTGTCGACCAGTTCCTTGAATTCAGCCTCAGTTTCTTCTTTCTGTTTTTTCTCGCTGTCGTCTTCGAGCTTGCCCAGATCCAGATCGCCCTTGGCCACAGATTCTAAAGGCTTGGTATCGAAACTATCGAGGAAGGACATCATCCATTCATCCACACGCTCAGTCATGAGCAAGACTTCGATGCCTTTTTTGCGGAAGATTTCCAGATGCGGGCTGTTTTTTGCAGCGGTCCAGGTGTCGGCCGTCACATAGTAGATCTTGTCCTGTCCTTCTTTCATGCGCGATACGTAATCAGCCAGCGCGACATTTTGCGCATCGTTCTCATTGTGTGTGCTGGCAAAGCGCAGCAGCTTGGCAATGCGATCCTTGTTGGCTGCATCTTCGCCTATACCTTCTTTCAGGACCTGACCGAATTCAGACCAGAATTGTGCGTACTTATCTTTCTTTTCCTGCTCATCGGCGTTTGCCAGTTCTTCCAGCATGCCCAGCACGCGCTTGGTCGAACCTTCGCGTATGACCTTGACGTCGCGTGATTCCTGCAAAATTTCACGCGAAACATTCAGGGGCAGGTCGCTGGTGTCAATCACGCCTTTCACAAAGCGCAGATACACCGGCATCAGCTGTTCGGCATCTTCCATGATGAAGACGCGTTTCACATACAGCTTGATGCCACCCCGCTTGTTACGGTCCCACATATCGAAAGGGGCTTGCGCAGGGATGTACAACAGTTGCGTATATTCGCTGCGGCCTTCGACCCGGTTATGGGTCCAGGTGAGGGGGTCTTGATAATCATGCGATACATGCTTGTAAAACTCGATGTATTGTTCCTGACTCACGTCTGATTTGCTGCGGGCCCACAAGGCACTGGCCTGATTCACGGTTTCCAGTTCATCGCGCAGGACAGTAGCTTTTTTCTCTTCATCCCACTCTTCTTTCTGCATACGTATGGGCAGGGAGATATGGTCAGAGTATTTACGGATGATGGAGCGCAACTGGCGCGCAGACAATAATTCATCTTCGCCTTCGCGCAGATGCAGGGTGATGCGCGTGCCGCGCTTGGACTGGTGGATGGCTTCTATGCTGAATTCGCCTTCGCCGGCGGATTCCCAGCGCATGCCCTGTTCAGCAGGCAAACCGGCGCGACGTGATTCCACCGTGATCTTGTCTGCCACGATAAAGCCGGAATAGAAGCCCACGCCAAACTGGCCTATCAGTGCTGCATCTTTTTGCTGGTCGCCTGAGAGCCGAGAGAAAAATTCCTTGGTGCCGGACTTGGCGATCGTGCCCAGATGCTCAATCGCTTCCTGCTGCGACAGGCCGATACCGTTATCGCTAATACTGATGGTGCGGGCTTCTTTGTCGAAATCGACTTGAATGCTCAGCTCGCTGTCGCCTTCAAACAAGGCATCGTTGTTGATGGCTTCAAAGCGCAGCTTGTCAGCAGCATCCGAGGCATTCGAGATCAGTTCACGCAGGAAGATCTCTTTATTGGAATACAGAGAGTGAATCATCAGCTGCAGCAGTTGTTTGACTTCAGCCTGAAAGCCCAGAGTTTGCTTTTCGTTCGTGCTCATGTTGTCCTCAATAATCGAAATTGCCAGAAAATTACCTAATTTGCCGACACTTTGGGATGTTTTTGAAATTTTCAAGAGCAGGCTTGGTAAAATTCGCGCTCTCATCGAACCCGCCGTTTACCCGATTTCAGGAGTTTTTCATGTCCATCACCCAGAAACTGCAAGCCTTGAACATCAGCCTGCCGGCCGTCGCCACCCCGGCCGCTGCCTATGTGATGTATGTCCGCACGGGGAATACCCTGTATGTGTCGGGCCATATCGCCAAAAAAGACGGCAAGCCCTGGGTAGGCCAGCTGGGACGGGACATGACGACCGAGCAGGGCAGGGAGGCAGCACGCGGTGTCGCGATTGATCTGATGGCGACGCTGAATGCAGCTTGTGAAGGTGATCTGTCGCGTGTGAAGCGCATCGTTAAGCTGGTGAGTCTGGTGAATTCAACGGCAGATTTTACTGAGCATCATCTGGTGACGAATGGTGCCTCGGAATTACTGGCTGAAGTGTTTGGCGATGCAGGCAAGCATGCGCGTTCAGCCTTTGGCGTGGCGCAGCTGCCTTTGGGCAGTTGTGTGGAAATTGAAATGGTGGCCGAGCTGAGCTGAATATTGCAGTCTGAAGCTTTGGCGACTCGTAGGATCAAAAACTCAAAGACTCAAAGGCTTTACGGCTCATCGGCTTAACGATTCATCCACCCAACAACTTATCGAATTATCGAAACATCGCCGTAGCGATTCAACGCTTGCTGAATCGCTGCGACAGAGCGAGTGTCCGTATTGGCACGTCCTCTTGTTCTGCTGCCAGCGTGCTGCTGATATGGCGTTCGGCCTGTTGTGTGATGTGCTGATAGATGTCACGGCACAAAACATGCGCCACATTGCCGGGCCAGTCAGCTCCCAGTAATTCTGCGGGCAATTGCGGGTCATGTAATTGGACTCGCCTGTAGGCGTGAATCAGCAGCGTGCGTATACAAAAGGCAGTGCTGCTATCGATGTCTTCTTGTTCCAGCATTTCCAGCAAAGGTTCATGTTGTTTGATGAACAGACGGTAGTTTTTTCTGACTTCTTTCAGAGGCCAGACATCTTCTATGCGATCGGCCAGCATGAGTGTGCCCGGCACGGCGCTTTCTTTGCCTGCAATCACAAATACTTTAGCTGCGGCGTCCGACCGTTCCAGCACGTCCTTCAGCATGAGTCTGGCTTCGGCATCCAGCACGCCCGGATAGGCATAGGTGCCCGCGGCAATTTCTGCAAAGCCTTCCCACATGAGTGCTTTTTTCAGGCGCAATTTTTCTGTGCGCGTAAAAGCAGCCGCATCGCAGTTCAGCCACAGCCATTCCTGATCCCAGCGCGAAGGCACGGGCGCATAGACGCGCTGATGGGCGCGCATGAAGCGCTGTTCCGCCAGTTCGCTGAGACTATATTGGCTGCGTCTGCCACTGCGGCTGGCTTCCAGCCAGCCTTCTTCAACCAGACGGAACACACTGGTTCTGACTAGCCGCTCGCTCACATCCAAAGGTGTCAATAAGGCAATCAGGCTGCCCAGCCATGCTGAACCGCCATATGGTGCGATGGCATCGCCGAAGACGGTCATCACCAGTGACTTGGCGCGTGGCGGGTCTTGTCGCAGCGAGCGGGCTATCCAACGCTTGAGAGGGGAGGCGGGCATAAGCGCTATTTTTAAATGATACGGATTTTCACGCAAGTTGAAATTTGTCGTATCATAATCCTATACGTAATAAATACTCAGGAGACCGCCCATGTATGCACAAATGGTCGATACCGGCGCCGCACATCTGCGTGCCGTTGAAGAACTCAGCCCTGAAGAGCAGGTGTTTCAGCGCCGCATCGATGAAGGCATCAAGATTGAGCCCAAGGACTGGATGACGGAGGGCTACCGCAAGACCCTGATACGCCAGATTTCCCAGCATGCGCATTCCGAAATTGTCGGTCAGCTACCGGAAGGCAACTGGGTTACGCGTGCGCCTACGCTCAAGCGCAAATCCATCTTGCTGGCCAAGATTCAGGATGAGGCCGGTCATGGTCTCTATCTTTACAGCGCTGCCGAAACACTGGGTGTGTCGCGCGATCAGATGACGGCCGATCTGCTGTCGGGCAAGGCCAAGTATTCCAGCATTTTTAATTACCCTACCCTGAACTGGGCTGACATGGGCATGATAGGCTGGTTGGTCGATGGTGCGGCCATCATCAATCAGATTCCTCTTTGCCGTTGTTCTTATGGCCCTTATGCGCGCGCCATGATCCGTGTCTGTAAAGAAGAAGCCTTTCATGCGCGTCAGGGCTTTGATGTGCTGATGTCGCTCTGCAAAGGTACGCCTGAACAAAAACAGATGGCACAGGATTCCTTAAATCGCTGGTGGTGGCCGGCACTGATGATGTTTGGTCCGCCGGATACCGAGTCGGTCAACAGCGCACAGTCCGCACGCTGGAAGATCAAACTCTTTTCTAATGATGAACTCAGGCAGCGTATGGTGGATCAGACCGTGCCGCAGGCAGAATATTTAGGGCTCACCATTCCTGATCCGGATCTGAAATGGAATGAGGCCAGCGGCCACTATGAGTTTGGTGCCATCGACTGGTCGGAATTTCATGCTGTATTAAAAGGGCATGGTCCCTGCAATCG
>CAIQLE010000092.1 GCA_903872555.1 uncultured bacterium | reverse complement strand
CTGAACGTAAAGCCTCTATCTTGGCTGATCCCGGCGGGGCGTTGGAGAGTTCCTGTTCCAGATCAGAGACTAGTTGGGTAATTCGTTCCAGACTGAATCGGGTTTGCATGAGTTTCTCCCTGTGCGCCGAAGGGCGCTGTGTCAGATCTTGTGGGAATCCTAGGGCACTGTCAATCACCTAGTCAAAGGAGCGCTATGCTGGTCAGGGACTACTGCAATATGGATGTAATCTGCTGCATGCCTGACGCACCCATTGCTGAAGTGGCTGCATTGATGCGCCATCACCATGTGGGCGATATTCTGGTTGTGGGAGATCAGCAGGATGGTCTAAGCATACCCGTAGGGATTGTGACCGACAGAGATATTCTGGTTGAGACACTGGCGCTAGGGATCGACGCCAAAATGTTTAGCGCCTCCGATCTGATGACCACACCCGTGACGACGATACAGGAAGATGCGAGCCTGATCGAAGCGCTGGCCATCATGCGTAGTAAACGTATAAGGCGTCTGCCTGTAGTCAACCGGGCTGGTGGCTTGTTCGGCATCTTGACCTCCGATGATGTTCTTAATTTGCTTGCCTCCGAACTGTCCATGCTTGCAGGCTTACTGGTTGAGCAGCCTTTGAGGGAAAGCAAGCTTAGGAAGTAAGATTTTACATAATACAAATTATGCGCATTTTATGTGGGGTGGTTCAGGTCGACGTAATCGGCTTTTACCTAGGCACCCAGCCTCCACAAACAGGGAAAATCTGCCCGACAAAACAGTTGGCATGTTCGCAGGCCAGATAGGCAGCGAACATGGCATCTTCCCGCGCACTGACCAAACGTCCCAAAGGCACCTCACGTTTCAGACGTTCCTGAAATGCCGGATTGGCCTGAACTTCAGGCGGAAAATAGGTAGGGTTATCGACAAAATTCTGGGCAATCGCATTCACCTGTATTCGTTTGGGAGCCAGTTCAACGCCCACAGCCTGAATATAGGCCAGCTGAGCACCTCGGGCTGCGCTGTAAGTCGATGCCCGCCGTATGCCGCGTAGCGCTGAAGCGCTTCCTATCAAAATAATCTTGCCCGATCCGCGTTCTGTCATTTGTGGCAACAAGGCGCGCGTTAGCCTTGGCAAGGGATCCACCATATGGGCAAAGGCCTGCTGCCATTCATCATCACTGACATCAACCGCCGCTGTGGTCGGTGCCGGTATACCCAGATTGGCCAGCAGGACATCAATGTGACCTGATTCGGCCACCAATTGCGCTGGCCTTTCCGGATCAGTCAGGGAGCTGTGGTCTGCTATCACTTCAGCACCCAGTTCCCGAAAAACCTCGGCCAGCATCGGGCCCATGAAATCATTCGCCTGTGTAATCAGGACTCGTTTGCCGCTCAGGTCTATCGCTTGCATCTGGGTCTCCCTTCGTTGTTTATTCTTTTGCGACACGCTGTGAATCATAGCGGAATGTCTTGAGCCAAGTCACAGCCCAGAAACCATGCCTGTCTAGGATGAGACTCATTTTTCTTACTTATCCAGACGATATCTGAACGTATGAGAATTTTAGTTGCGCATAATACTTATCACTACCGTGGTGGTGAAGATACGGTCGTCGATGCAGAGATCGCACTGCTGAAGCGGCATGGCCATGAAGTCTGCCTGTATCAGCGTCACAATACCGAACTTGAACATTTAACGTCGCTGGAGTCAGGCCTGTCCACACTGTGGTCCAGACAAACCGTGGCGGATATGCTCAGGCTGCATGAGTCGTTTCAGCCAGAGCTGATTCATGCCCACAATATATTTCCCCTGATTTCCCCTTCGCTTTACCGAATTGCGCGCAAGCTCGGTATACCCGTGGTGCAGACATTGCATAACTTCAGGTTGGTTTGCCCTCAGGCGATGCTGATGCGTGAAGGGCGCAGTTGTACCGATTGCGTAGGTAATGTGCCGTGGCGCGCAGTGCTAAGGCGCTGTTATCGGGGTTCTATCACGCAATCAGCAGCCACTTCGGCCATGCTGGGCTTACATCGACTGTTGGGCACATGGCAGCATGATGTAACGCGCTACATTGTTTTGAATCAGTTATGCCGGGATATTTTTGTGGATGGGGGCTTATCTATAGAAAAAATGCGTATCAAACCCAACTTTGTCGATGCAAATGCCGAGCCTGAATGGCTAGAGAGACATGGCGGTGTTTTTATTGGACGCCTGTCACCTGAAAAAGGCATTGATGTACTGGCCCGCGCTTTGCAAGATTTGCCAGAGCTTCGCATTGAAGTGTATGGCAAGGGTCCGTTGCAATACATGGTGGAGCGTACGGCAGGTCTGGACTATCGAGGCTTCCATTCCAGTGAAAGCTTAACTCAGCGCCTGCATCGCGCTGCATATCTGGTCATGCCCAGTATAGGGATAGAGAGCTTTGGTCTGGTAGCCGTTGAAGCATTTGCCTGTGGAACCCCTGTGATTGCCAGCCGCCATGGCGGGCTGCTTGAACTGGTGGTACACGGCAAAACGGGTTTACTTGTGAATCCGGGTGAACCGGAGGCGCTGGCTGATGCGATTCGCTATGCCGAAACACACCCTTTGGAGATGCGGCGCATGGGCATGGCAGCCTATCAGGACTATCTCGCACGTTTTACGCCTGAACATAATTATGAACAGCTGATGCGTATCTACGATGACGCTCTGGCTTCCCTACCCTTACCTGCCATTGATACCTCCAACTATGCTGAAGCTCGCGCTGGTCGCTAATGAACCGCCCCCCTATCGCATCCCTGTTTTCAATCGCATTGCCAGTCATGCAGTGATTCAGTTTCAGGTTATTTTTTGCTGCCGTCATGAACCAAATCGTCACTGGGATTATCCTCCCATAACATTTGATCATGTCTATTTGCGGGAAAACATTCGCAACGTGAATGGTCGCTATATTCATCACAATCCGGATGTCATTACGGCCTTGAACCGATTTGCACCCGACGTTGTAATAGGCAATGGGTTTAATCCCACGCACCTGTACGCCATGCTGTGGTGCGCTGCACGCCGTCGTCCCTATATACCCATGACCGATGGAACACTGGTATCAGAAAAATTATTAAGCCCGTTGCACAGCCTTGTGCGACGTCAGGTGTATAAACGCGCGGCTGCTTTTATTGCAGCCAGTCAGGGCGGCATGCAACTGTATCAAAGTTATTCCGTACCCCGATCGCTGTGCTATCAGTCCTGTCTTTGCATCGATAACGATAGTTTTCGTCCCGCGCCCGATGCATTGAATCAAAAACGATGGGACTTCATTTTTTGCGGTCGCTTTGAACCATCCAAGCAACCCGGCTTTGCCATGGATGTGGCGCTACGTTGTGCCGAACTCTTGGGGAGGAAGATTCGTTTGCTTTTTGTGGGTGCAGGAAGCCTGGATTCTGATTTGCGTGCACGTGCTGAAGTCCATAAGGAAAAAATCGATATTTGCTTCCATGGCTTTGCCACACAAGCTGAATTGCCCGGCCTGTATCAGTCAGCACGTATATTTTTATTCCCTACCCAGGGCGATGTCTGGGGCGTGGTCGCGAATGAAGCCTGCGCAGCAGGTTTGCCTGTGATCGTATCTCCGCATGCCGGTGTGGCGGGAGAGCTGATTGTTGAGGGTCAGAATGGCTATGTATGCGATTTGGAATTAGAAAACTGGGCCAGCTGCGCTGCTGGTCTGCTCTCAGCCCCAGTCAGACAGGCAGCCTTTGGTCAGCGATCAATGTTACTCGTTGCGCCCTATTGTTTTGATCAGGCGGCTGAAGGCATGATCCAAGCCAGCCTGGCTGCAAAAAATAAACAAAGGAAAAATAATTTGCCACTTAGCCGACCTGCCTGAGTTAACCATTACGCAGCTGTCAGTCGGCCTGACTGAAAGTCACGAATCGCCGTTTCTATTTCAGCAGCCGTGTTCATCACAAAGGGGCCATATTGAACTATGGGCTCATTAATAGGACGGCCTGCCAGCAATAAAAATCTCGCGCCCTCAGGGCCTGCAATAAAGCGCGCATGATCGCCATCGCTGAGTATGGCCGCGCTGTGTGTGGCCAGCAGATCATCGCTGCCTTCTAGCTTCACCTGACCTTCAAACAGATACGCCATGGCGTTATGTCCCGGCGTAGTGGACTGCATAAAGCTGGCGCCAGCAGGCAAGCTCACATCCAGATACAGCGCTTCTGTGGACAGCCCATTGATAGGGCCGGCAATTTCAACAGATCCGCTTTGCAGATGACCGGCGATCACTTTGACTTGTCCGCCATCGGCCAGCGTATGCACCGGAATTTCAGACGGCTGTATATCTCTGTAGCCCGCCGGTTTCATTTTTTCTTTGGCGGGCAGATTGATCCAGAGCTGGAAACCTCGCATGCGCCCTTCTTCCTGTTGCGGCATTTCAGAATGGATGATGCCACGACCAGCCGTCATCCATTGCACACCGCCGCTTTTCAGGTCGCCCTGATTACCTAGATGGTCTTCATGACGCATATGACCATCAAGGATGTAGGTGACCGTTTCAAAACCACGATGCGGATGTGCCGGAAAGCCGGCAATGTAATCCCCGGGATTCACCGAGGAAAATTCATCCAGCATGAGGAAGGGATCGAGGCGAGTACCTTCACCACTGCCTAGGCTACGGCGCAGGCGTACACCTGCACCATCAGAGGTATTCATTGCAGGGATGATATGCGCCAGTTGGCGCGCATGGTTCATGGATGAGGACATAAAAATTTGGCTTTAAAGGATACAAGCCTTCATTCTACCTCTCCGTCTCAGGGCTATTAAAAACCTGCTTAAACCTCTATTGAGTGAGGACTAATGAAACATTTGTCCTGTCTGTTTATGGTGCTGTAACAATTGCTCAAATTTTTCAGGCCGTATACCTTCGCTGAACAGAAATCCTTGCAGATAGTGACAGTTGCTAGCGCGAAGATAATTTAGTTGATCAAAAGTTTCTACCCCCTCTGCGACCACTTTGATCTGCAGATCTCGTGCCAGTTTGATGATGGCTGATACGATCGCCAAGTCTTCTTTATCTTTGGGTAAATGACGTATTAGTAAAGGATCAATTTTTAATATATCAACCGGAAATTCTTTAAGATAAGACAACGTTGATACTCCGGTACCAAAATCATCAATGCTAACGGAAACTCCCAGGGTTTTCAGGGCATCAATCACTTCACTTCGTGCATTGCTCGCAGCTACTAGGGCGCTTTCGGTAATTTCAATTTCCAGCCATGAGGGAGTCAGCTTGTATTGCAGGATCAAATCCCTCAAATACTCGACAAATCCAGCAGACATCAGATGAGTCGGCGAAATATTGACAGCCACTTTAAATTCCGGAAGCGCCATATTTCTCCATGCAGCAAGCTGCTGACAGGCGGTCTGCAAGACCCATTCGCCCAGAGGCACGATCAGCCCCATCTCCTCAGACATTGCAATGATTTTTTTGGGTGAGAGTGACAAGAGCAAGGAATTTCTGCACCTCAGCAGCGCTTCCGCACCAATCACCTCAAGTGTATGTACATCGATCTGTGGCTGATACACCAGCTCAAACTCACCTCTGGCGATAGCCTGTCTTAGTTGTTCTTCCTGTTGCTGGCGCTCTTGTACTTCAGTCAGCATACCGGGAGAGAAAACACGGTAGCGATTGCGCCCCGCTGACTTTGCCCTGTACATAGCAAGATCGGCTTTCTGGAGTAATTCGCCTGCAGCACTGCCATCCTGAGGATAGATAGCAATCCCTATGCTGGCACCACTACTGACCTCATGCGCATCAATCTCAAAAGGATGGCTCAGTTCAAGCAGAATATTTTCTGCAATCAGTTCCGCGGCGGGCAAGGATTTCAGGCGAGTGAGAATGATGACGAATTCATCGCCCCCTAAACGGGCCACCGTATCCGTTTCACGTACGCAGCTGGACAGTCGCTGAGCCACTAACTTGAGTAAGCCATCTCCGGCATGATGCCCCAGGCTGTCATTGATCATTTTGAAACGATCCAGATCGACCAGTAACAGCGCACAGCGTGTATTGTCCCTGTCGGCATTCAGCAGGGCTTCATGCAGGCGTTCAAGAAAGCGCGCCCGATTGGGCAATCCTGTCAGGGTGTCATGATTCGCCAGAAAGAAAACATT
>CAIQLE010000091.1 GCA_903872555.1 uncultured bacterium | reverse complement strand
GCACTGTTTGAAGTGGGTGGCCAGTACCGTCGCAGCATGTAATTCAGGCCCCTGTGCAGCACAAGTGATTCATCATGGATAATAGTGCCTGTCGCTGATGCTAAGTCCCGGCGCAGGCAACAAATTGATATTCATGCAGGCATTTTTTTCAAGATGAATCACTACCCATTTTTCTATTCAGATCAGCAAGGCTGTCGCCCATGAGTGTCGGCGTCGTCTGGTTCAAGCGCGACCTGCGCGTGTTTGACCATCAGCCACTGGTGGATGCGGCACGCCATCGCGCCCTGCTGCCCTTGTATGTGTATGAACCTGAACTGGTGCGGGCTGCCGACAGTTCAGTCCAGCATCTGAATTTCATCAATGAATGTCTGGCCGATCTGGATCAGGCATTATCAGCACGTGGCAGTCCTCTGGTCATACAGCACGGCGAGATCACGTCGGTACTCAGGCGCATACGCGATACCTATGGTGAGTTCACTCTGTATTCGCATGAAGAAACCGGCAATGCCCTGAGTTATGCGCGCGACAAACGCGTCGCTGAATGGTGCCGCGTCCATCAGGTACGCTGGCATGAATCTCCTTCGAACGGTGTGGTGCGGCGTCTGCAGTCGCGCGATGAATGGGCCGCAAACTGGATGGCGCGCATGCGTGCGCCGACTTTAAGTGCACCGGATTTCCTGCGCCCGCCACCGGCACCGCTCTTGCCCGCAGGCGCTATGACCCCTCGACAGCTGGGCGTAGACGGCAGCGACAAGCCTCTGCGCCAGCGTGGCGGCCGTAAACTCGCTTCGCAGCAAGTGCGGCAATTTTTCAGCCAGCATCTGGCGGACTATCGTTATTCCCTGTCCAGCCCTTTGTCAGCAGAAACCGCCTGCTCACGCCTCTCGCCTTATCTGGCCTATGGTGTGCTGTCGATACGCGAGGTCATGCATAAAATCTGGAAAACACGGGCTGAACTGTCTGCCATGCCCGGACATACAGGCTCGGCTGGTTTATTGGCGGGACTCAAATCCTTCGAGAGCCGTTTGCACTGGCATTGCCACTTCATCCAAAAGCTGGAATCCGAGCCTGAGATAGAAACCCAGAACGTGCACCGCGGCTTTGATGGTGTGCGTGAACCCCACTTTAATCAGGACTACTTCGATCGCTGGCGCAGAGGTGAGACAGGCTATCCAATGATTGATGCCTGCATGAAGATGCTGGCAGAAACCGGCTGGATCAATTTCCGTATGCGCGCTCTGCTGATGAGTTTTTCCAGCTATCAGTGCTGGAATCACTGGCGCGAACCCGCGCTGCATCTGGCGCGTGAATTTCTGGATTACGAGCCCGGCATTCACTACTCTCAGGTACAGATGCAATCGGGCGTCACGGGCATCAATATCCTGCGCATTTATAACCCGGTAAAACAGGCGCAGGAACAAGATCCTGAAGGGGTGTTTGTCAAACGCTGGCTGCCACAGCTACAAGCAGTGCCGACGGCATTTATTTTCGAGCCCTGGACCATGCCTCCTGAATTACAGCGTGAACTGGGCGTCATCATCGGCGAGCATTATCCTGAACCCATGCTGGATCATCTTGCCACCGCAGCCTATGCGCGCAATACGCTCTGGGCTTTGCGCCGCACGCCGGAAATGCGGGCCGAAGCACAGCAGGTATTCAACAAGCATGGCAGCCGCAATCCTGTACGCGAAGGCCGTCGTATGCGCAAATCCGTTAAAGACAAAACAAAAGCCAGTGACGAAGATAAGGCAGCAGCCGCTACGCCTCAGCTGCAATTAGGGCTGGAATGATTCCGTCAGCGGCTACACATCAGTCTGGGTATTACATTAACGAGACTGCCATTCTGCCAGCCTGTACAGTGCGTGCTACATGCTGAGCGGCATACTCAGTGCCGGCCTGGCTTTTTGCTTATGGGGCATCTTTCCGGTTTATCTGAAGCTGCTGAAAGCTGTGCCACCGCTGGAAATACTCTCGCATCGCGTGCTGTGGTCGGTGGTTTTTCTCGCACTAGTCCTGAGTCTGCGCCGTCAGTGGCAATGGTTAAATGTCATTCGACAAAACCCTCGCACCACCCTCAGCTTTGTCGCCAGCGCGACTATGCTGGCAACCAACTGGGTGGTCTATATCTGGGCCGTCAATGCAGATCGCATCATCGATGCCAGTCTGGGTTATTTCATTACACCTTTGTTCAATGTCTGCTTCGGTATTGCACTCGGTGAGCGGCTGCGCCCTGTGCAGTGGGCCGCGGTATCACTCGCAGCCGGCGGTGTTGCCTGGCTCACCTTCAGTTCGGGGCATTTGCCGTGGATAGGTTTAGTGCTGGCGCTCAGCTTCAGTCTGTATGGCCTGCTGCGCAAAACCGCTTCGCTGGGAGCACTTGAAGGATTGACCGTTGAGACTCTGGTGATGTTGCCGCTGTCGGCAGTTTTTCTGCTCTTGCCAGTGAGCGGTTCTGTTCACGCCTTCAGCTCAGGCGATAGTTGGCTGAGTATTTTACTGATCGCTGCCGGACCCATCACAGCGGTGCCACTGCTGCTCTTTGCCTATGGTGCGCGCCGCATTCCACTGTCCGTAATCGGACTGCTGCAATACATAGGGCCCAGTATCCAGCTCTTACTAGGCGTATGGCTTTATCACGAGAGCTTCGGCAGCCAAAAACTGCTGGGATTCATGCTGATCTGGTCGGGACTGGCCGTTTACTCAGCCGAGGGCCTGTGGAAAATGCGGGCGACTGCTACGGCACAGACATAAAAATACCCGGCATGCAAGCCGGGTATAGTAGTCACAGGTCTCATACAAGCTTCATACAAACTTAATACAAGCCTCATGCAGGCTTCAGGAGTTTGTGGAATTGCTGCTCAAATAGGTATTCACCAGCAGAATGACTTCATCAATTTTTTTTGAATCAGTCCCATTGTATTGCTCCAGTCTGGCTGTGTTCAGAAATTTTGCATACACCTTTAAAGTAGATTCCTGCGCATTTCCCGATTGAACCGCCTTTTGAATCAAGCCCGCCATACGATTGACCACCAGCCCGACTCGAGCATCTGAGGTGTCGAAAAGATAGGTCAGGCAAGCTTGCAGGCCATCCGCAAGATTTTCCACTGCAACCGGATTGATATGACTCGTCTTATCCTTTAGTACTGAGTTTCTAAAATTATCTTCACCCCACTCCCTATAGCTGATCAAGGCATTGCCAGCACAGAGCGCCAACAAATTCTCCGTCAGGCGTTGACCTAAGGTTTGGCCTTGCTCAACCCCCTGATTCAGATCCAACAGCTTATGACTAATGACCCTGCCTAAGGAAAAAAAGAGCTTGCCCAGCTGCCGGGTGTCCATGGCTTTGAATGGCAAGTCTGAAAAATAATTCAGCGCCTGCTTATAAATTGCGTCTATGCCTACTTTTCCTGGCGCCGCTCCGCTCAACAATTTCGTCTTCTGGCCTGAGGCTGTAGGCATGTACAACTGAAAACCCTTAGTCAGCCAGGCAAGAACAGCCAGCACATCGCCGTAAGATTGATGGCTGGGCTTCATGAGTTTATTTTGATCCAGATGATCAATCAATTTTCTTGTGATTCCTCTGAGGATAGGTTTCAGCAAGATTAATTGCTCATCAGAAAAAAAATCTTTTCCACGTTTGATTTCAAGGCAGGCTTTCAGAGCGTAGCAAATAACACCAACAGGATTCATCGAAAATTTGCTCCAGTCAAACTCATCCTGACTCAGCGAATTGACGTATTTCAAAAATGCCAGAGTTTGCCTGGAGAGCTCCGGTATCCACTGCGTATCGCCTTCTTCCGCTAAGGTTGATGCGTAATTACCGTTGCTATAAGCCTTGAGTAAATTACAAATGGCGAGAAAGTCATTCCTGAATGCCGATGAGTTTTTCATAAACTCATGCATAGCATTTAACAACTCTTGCGTCCTGAACTCTGGAGTACTCATATACTCAGTTGGTAGAGCTAGTAAATACTGCAGGGTGTGGTCCGTTGCGGTGCTGGCTGATGGTGTGCTGCTGGCTGATGGTGTGCTGCTGGTTGACGATGTGCTGCTGGTTGAAGATGTGCTGCTGGCTGACGATGCCGTCGCCGCTGAACTCAGGCTGGATGTGTCAGCGCAAGGTGTTGCAGACTGAACCAGCGCGGGTTGGGTATGCGTCATCTGCTGCTGAGTGACCTTGGCTATCAGCGGACTAGGACTGCCAATCGTCATTCCGGTTTTTTGTTGCATTTTTACCGGCGTTGCCGGTGGCGTGGCTACAGTTTTCTTACTGCTACTTGGCGTCCCCGGTTTCTTGCTTGAGGATGGTGTCGATGGTGGTGATGGATACTTGCCAGATATGCTCATGATGGGTCTCGGATATATATAGTTTCAGCAAATGATTTAAGTGCAACGAAAATCGCACACATGTGCCAAGTAGTGC
>CAIQLE010000090.1 GCA_903872555.1 uncultured bacterium | reverse complement strand
TTACGGAACCAGCCACCCATCTGACAACCGGTATTCCCGCCCAAGAAATTGACGATGCCATAGTCATGAAAAAATTCCCGCATCAGCTGACGGCCACCGCCTTGTTCCATCCATGCGGTTTGCTGACGCGCTGTCAGGCCAAAAGGAATCGCGGTATCGAAGGCAAAGGTCGCATCCTTGCCAAAGTAGTAGTAAGAAGCTGAGTGTCCCATTTCAACCGTGCCTGCCTGCACAGCATCCATCACCTGCAAGCCGGGAACCAGTTCGCCCGCGGGGAAAACACGAATATTAAATTTACCATCGGTGAGTTGCGCCACGCGTTTAGCCATAATTTCGGCGGCACCAAAAATCGTATCCAGCGATTTTGGGAAACTGGAAGCAAGTCGCCAGTTAACGGTGGGATTGGATTGCGCTATTGCTGGTGCTGCAACGATACCTGCGGCGACGCCTGCTGCCGCCTTCTTGATGAATGAACGACGTTCCATTAACTGTCCCCTTTTCCCAATCCAGAAATAAATGCGGATTCGCTGATTGGGTTTATAGCGAATAGGCACTGCCACTGTTAAAACAATGGCAATTCTAGGAGGGCAATTACATGAGGGGCAATACCTAATTCATGGCGAAAATAAATTTGTTGTTTGCACGCATTACGAGAAACATTTCTACGCAAATAAGCAAAATTTCCTCACACTATCGTGAAAAAAAAGCCAGAGAAGTAATGTGGCGAAACCGCTGCAGATTTTTTAGGTTCAGCTAAAAAATATCTGCCACCCTTGATTTGCTACGCTTGCCAGGTGGCATGGGCTTTTATCAGCATCAATAGGAATGCTTGCGGGCTATCAATTTGGTTAAAAGCAAAGAATCACCATCTGCGAGGGACGGGCTTAGTATTGGCCCACCATCAGCATCTTGCGCAATGAAAGCATGCAAGCTGACAGAACTTCGACAGCTGATATAGACCTTGCATGCATGATGAGGAATGGCCCAAACCGGAATGAGCAGGCTGAGTGGCTTCAGCCTGCTTTCAGAAACTTAGTAAAGTTGAGTATTCCCCGTTCAGCTTTCAGCCGCCGGCAATCATCATGCTGCCTATCAGTATGGAACCGGTTTGCTTGGTGCCACGGACCAGGACGTCGCTGCCTATGGCTGCAATGTCTTTGAACATGTCCCTGAGATTGCCTGCAATCGTGATTTCCTCGACCGGATATTGAATGATGCCTTTCTCTACCCAATAGCCTGAAGCGCCGCGCGAGTAATCACCCGTCACATAATTCACGCCCTGCCCCATGAGCTCAGTCACCAGCAAACCGGTGTCGAGTTTTTTCAGCATCGCTTTAAAATTATCCGTCGCCTGCGTACGATTGGAAAGCAGTTGCAGATTATGCGAGCCGCCTGCATTGCCGGTAGTTTGCATGCCTAGCTTACGCGCGGAATAGGTGGACAGGAAATAGCCCTGCACGACACCGTCCTTGACCACGTCACGGGACTGGACACGAACACCCTCTTCATCAAAAGGGGTAGAGCCCACCGCACCAGGCACATTCGGGTCTTCGAATATCTGAATGTCGGGATTAAACACCGAGGTACCCAGGGAATCGAGCAAGAATGTTGACTTGCGATACAGCGCACCGCCCGATATCGCCTGAACAAATGCTCCCAGCAGACCCGCCGCCAGT
>CAIQLE010000089.1 GCA_903872555.1 uncultured bacterium | reverse complement strand
GCTGCAGGCACCCAGTCCATGTTCACGCAGCACGTTCATGGCTTCTGATTTTTGTTCCGCGCGGACCTGAATGACTGCTCCCAGCTCTTCGCTGAACAAAGCACGCAGGGTCAGATCATAGCGTCGCGCTTCCACCTGACCTGCCCAGTTTTTGGAATCGCCCCAGTCGGCTGCATGCTCGCTTTCCATGGCGAGGATATCGAGATTGACCGACATACCTGTATGACCGGCAAACGCCATTTCGCACAGCGTGCTGTAGAGACCACCGTCCGAACGGTCGTGATAGGCGAGAATTTTTTGTTCACGATTGAGTTGCTGTATCGCTGCAAAGAAGGCCTTCAAATCATCAGCGCTGTCGACATCGGGGGTTTCGTTACCGATCTGCTGCATGACTTGCGCCAGCGATGAGGCCCCCAGTCGATTCTTACCACGACCCAGATCAATCAAAATCAGTGCAGTCTCACCCACATCTTTACGCAACTGAGGCGTGAGTGACATACGCACATCAGTCACGGGTGCAAAGGCCGAAACGATGAGCGAGACCGGCGAAACGACTGCCTTGTCACCCGCCTCATCCTGCCAGGTGGTACGCATGGACAGAGAATCTTTACCAACTGGGATAGACAGACCCAGTGCCGGACACAGTTCCATGCCTACGGCTTTCACGGTGTCGAACAGTGCGGCATCCTGACCTGGCTGGCCGCACGCTGCCATCCAGTTGGCAGAGAGTTTGATATCCGTGATATCCGCGATCGCTGCAGCGGCAATATTGGTCAGCGCCTCACCCACAGCCATACGGCCTGAGGCGGGTGAGTTAATCACTGCCAGTGGCGTACGCTCGCCCATGGACATAGCTTCACCCAGATAGCCTTCATGGCTCATGGTGGTGATGGCACAGTCTGCGACTGGCACCTGCCAGGGTCCTACCATCTGGTCACGCACTGTATGCGCACCCACGCTACGGTCGCCAATGGTGATGAGGAAAGATTTATCGGCCACGGTAGGCAGACGCAAGACACGCTCGCCAGCCTGTTCCAGTGTGATACCTGTCAGATCGATCGCTGTGGTTTGGCGCTGCACGCGCTGAACATCGCGGTGCATCTTCGGTGGCTTGCCGAGCAAAACATCCATCGCCATATCAACCGGATAGTTGTCATGCTCGGGATCGAGTACGCGCAACTGACGTTCTTCTGTGGTGATGCCCACCACAGCAAACGGGCAACGCTCACGTTCACACATGTCCTTGAAGAGCGCCAGACTGGCAGGAGCAATACCGAGCACATAGCGCTCCTGAGATTCATTGCTCCAGATTTCTTTCGGTGCCAGACCACTCTCTTCCAGCGGCACTTTGCGCAGATCAAATACAGCACCGCGGCCGGCATCATTGGTCAGTTCAGGGAAAGCATTCGACAGGCCGCCTGCACCTACATCGTGAATCGACAAAATAGGATTGTCTGCCGCCAGTGCCCAGCAGGCATTGATGACTTCCTGTGCACGCCTTTCCATTTCCGGATTGCCGCGTTGTACAGAATCAAAATCCAGATCCGCCAGATTCACACCGGTGGCCATAGACGAAGCGGCACTACCGCCCATACCTATGCGCATGCCGGGGCCGCCCAGCTGTATCAGCAGGCTGCCTGGCGGCAGTCCTTCTTTGCTGGTGTGCAGCGCCGAGATATTGCCCATGCCGCCAGCGATCATGATGGGCTTGTGATAGCCATACACCGTGCCGTCAACGTTTTGTTCGTAACTGCGGAAATAACCGGCCAGATTCGGGCGGCCAAATTCATTATTGAATGCAGCGCCACCCAGTGGGCCTTCGATCATGATCTGCAATGCAGAAGCAATCCGATCGGGTTTGCCAGTGATGGCCGATTCACCATGACCACTGCGCTGCTCTGTCACCTGATTCACATCACAGGCGTTTTCCCAAGGCTGCACTGCATGCGTGATCATCAGATTCGATACCGTGAAGCCGGTCAGTCCGGCCTTAGGCTTGCCGCCACGACCGGTCGCACCTTCGTCGCGGATCTCGCCGCCTGCGCCGGTGGAGGCGCCGGGAAAAGGCGAAATCGCTGTCGGATGATTATGGGTCTCGACCTTCATCAGAATATGCGTCAGCTCATCGGATGAGCGATACAGCTTGCCTTCGGCTTCACGAGGATAGAAGCGCGAGATCATCGCACCTTCAATCACCGAAGAATTGTCTGAGTAGGCCACCACCGTTCCCCGGGGCTGCAACTGATGCGTATTTTTGATCATGCCAAACAGCGAGCGATCCTGCTTCTCGCCGTCTATGGTCCAGTCCGCATTGAAAATTTTGTGACGGCAGTGTTCGCTATTGGCTTGCGCGAACATCATCAGTTCGACATCCGTCGGATTACGTCCCGCCTGAGTGAAAGCCGCGTTCAGGTAATCAATTTCATCATCGGACAGGGCCAGACCAAGCGAGGTATTTGCCTCTTCGAGTGCCTGATGTCCACCGCTCTTAACATCCACATAGGATAGGGGCTGAGCCTGCAACTCATTGAATAAGGATGCTGCATCTTCAGGGTGACGCACCACGGTTTCCGTCATGCGATCATGCAAAAGCGCTGCAATCGCCGCGGCGGCATCCGCACTCAGCGATTGACTCTTGCCGAGCAAGCCTGATTTCAGCTGCACGTAATACATTACGCCGCGCTCGATTCTGTGGATATGCGTCATTCCACAGTTATGCGCAATATCCGTGGCCTTGCTGGCCCAGGGAGAAATCGTGCCTACGCGGGGAATGACGATAAAGCTTTCACCCTGACTATCAGCATCAAAGGGCTCGCCATATTCAAGCATGGCCGACAGCCGTGTCTTGTCGGCAGCGCTCAGTTCTGCGCTGCTGGCTATGAAATGGCAATAACGACCGGAGATGCCGTTAACTGCAGGCGCGATCTCTTTCAGTTGTGACAATAAACGCTGGATGCGGAAGGCAGACAGGGCACTGGAGCCCGGTAAAATGAGCATGGCTGAATGATGTGTTGCGAGACGGATGGCTGCTAAAACATGCACCCGTCACGGGATGAATCGGATGGCATGATTATACCTTGGGAGTGCGCGTGACAGTCCGGCTTTACAGCATGCGATGTCACGCATGCTATCGTTGCATGCCGCTATCGTTCGACCTTTTCAATTTCAGACCAAGCTTTCCATGTCCATCGATTCCTATCATGACCTGAACCGGCGCGAACTGGTGCAAACCAGCCTGTCGCTGGCTTCCGCATCGACCTCTGTCTTCACCACCCTATACCGCGAAGAAGCGCTGAAAGCAGCTTCACATGCCGATGTGATGCGCGTCTCAGGTCAGACTGTTTCTGCGCTTGCGGGATTGCCGGTCTCTATCAAAGATTTGTTTGATGTCGAGGGTGAAACCACGCTAGCCGGTTCGATTGTGCTGCGCGGGCATGCGGCTGCTATCAGCGATGCGCCTGTCGTGACACGACTGCGCAGGGCAGGTGCAGCCATCATAGGCAAGACGAACATGACGGAATTTGCTTTTTCCGGCGTAGGCATCAATCCGCATTACGGCACACCGGGCAACCCGGCCGATAGCAGCAGAATTCCGGGCGGCTCTTCTTCCGGCGCTGCCGTGTCCGTGGCTGCAGGCATGTGCGTGGCGGCCATAGGCTCGGATACCGGTGGATCCATACGCATCCCTGCAGCGCTGTGCGGACTGGTCGGCTTTAAGCCCACAATGCGCCGTGTGCCCACAGCGGGCACGATCCCGCTCTCCCCCACGCTGGACTCGCTGGGGCCCATCGCACGCAGCATTCAGGATTGCCTGCTGATCGACAGCCTGATCGCAGATACCGCTTTACATCCCGTCACGCTTAGCTTGGCCGGTCTGCGCTTTGCCGTTCCTGAAGATCTGGTGATGGATGATATGGACTCACAAGTCGCCAAAGCCTTTACTGCCAGCTTGTCACGACTTTCAGCTGCTGGTGCTGAGATTATTGAGCTGCCGATGACTATGCTGAATGAAGCGCGTGATATCAATATTTTTCCATCTGCAGAAGCCTATGCATGGCATCAGCGCCTGCTGGCTGAACATGCGGATCAGTATGATCAGCGGGTTGCGATGCGCATGCGGCTGGGCGCAAGCTACAGCGCAGAGGATGTGACACATAAACGTGCCGAACGCGCTGACTGGATCAGGCGTGTCGAGCTGGCCATGCAAGGCTATGACGCCTTGCTGATGCCGACCGTCCCTATCGTGGCACCAAAAATTGAAGCGCTGACTGTTTCCGATGATGCTTTTTTTCTGGCCAACCGTCTGCTGCTGCGCAATCCTTCACTCATCAACCTGCTGGATGGTTGTGCCCTGTCACTGCCCTGCCAACGTGCCGGTGATTTGCCTGTCGGTCTGATGATTGCCGCGCCTGCCATGCAAGATGCTCATCTGATCAGCGTCAGTATGGCCATTGATAAAGCCTTGCGACCAGCGTTACAGGGATAAGGCCCTCAGAGGTCTTCTTTAACTTCACTTTGTGACGCAGTAAAGACCACATTCTGCACCTGTGAACCATAGCGGTCTTTCATACCGTAGGCTTGATTGCTCAGATCGCGATCGGGAAATACTGCCACCACTCGGGTATAGCCTAATGACAGTACAAAGCGAGCTGTTTGCTCAGCTTGCTTACTGTTTTGTATAGGCAGACGCGCCGATCCAAAGTTAATGAAGACTGTTCCGGGATCATCATGGTCAAAAAAAATCTCTCCGCCTATCACCCCCTTGTTTTTGATGAGTGAATGTAATGCAATGCCGCGCGAACTGGCTTCGCATGGCGTCATTTCACGGATGATATGCATGCCCGCATGATCAATCACATACAAATACTTAAAATCACGATTGCCATACGGCCCCGTCACTACCCCCGTAAAAGGTCCCTCACCCGGCTTGCGGCTGAGCAGCTGATCTGCCAGTGCCAGATTGTCGACATCATAGGGGTTACTGTTGACGACATCCCTTAATTTTCCTATGGCATACAGTTCACGAAACTCTAAGCAATGATACTGACTGTCACGCAAAGCTTTGATCTCGGCAGGGCTGACTTGTATCTCTTTCCATGGCCGGGCCAGCGTGGTGTCCGTCGTTCTGGGTGCATCCCGCAGCTTGGCCAGATCCACCACGATGGCTTTTTTCTTGTCTTCCAGCCAGGCTTGTTTAAAAGCCTTCAGGCAAACATCATGGGCATCGGTGAAATACACCGTTTTCCTCATCGTTTTTTGCCGCATCCTTGGAATGGCAGGTGTGCCATTCAAAACAGGTGCCACATGTTGTCTCTGAGCGTGCGTATTTTTTAAAACGCTGTGTCTGACGATGGCTCTCATCTTCTGCCCCTTGCGTGCAATAGGAACTCAGGCGCGTCATCTCGGGAT
>CAIQLE010000088.1 GCA_903872555.1 uncultured bacterium | reverse complement strand
TAAGCAACAAATAGTTCCGGTTTTGTAGCTATTCACAAAAAATACCCCCTTGAATCAAGCTGAATTCAAACAAAAACCGCCTGACCGGTACGCCGGACAGGCGGTTTTTAATGGAGAAATTTCTTTAGAGGAATTAATGGAGTTTGACGCGGGGCGATGTCTTTTGTCGCAGCCATTGAGCAAAGGCATCCAGCGCCATTCTAAGAAAGCCGTGCAGCGCTAGTTGATGATGCCGGTATAAGGATAAATATAAGAGGCGTGCAAGGAAGCCCTGAATTTTGACCGAACGACCCACAAGTCGCCCCATGAGGTTGCCAACCGTCTCAAAATTTCCCAGAGAAATCAGGGAGCCATGATCCCTATAGGTAAATATCGGCAAGCTCTTGCCCGCAAGCCTGCGGCGCAGGCTGATAAACAGTAACGAAGCTTGCTGGTGCGCCGCCTGTGCGCGTGGTGGTACGGATTTACCGGTCGCTGGCCACAGACAGCTGGCGCAATCACCGAGGGCAAATATGTCTGGGTCGGATTCGGTTTGCAGTGTAGGCAAGACCTTCACTTGTCCCAAACCATTGGTATCCAGACCCACACGACCAAGCACGGCTGGCACTTTGATGCCCCCGGCCCAGACTGTCAGATCGCTGGACAAATGGAGTCCACTACCAGTCAGTACGGCATCCTGTCGGACTTCGGTGACTTTGTCGCCCGTCACAATCTTCACGCTCAGTTCACCTAGCAAGCGAGAGGTTTCGATTGCAATAGGCTCTGGTAACGGTGGCAAAATTCTCGGGCCAGCTTCAATCAGGGTGATCTTGATATCCCTTCGCGGATGTAAATGATGCAGACCATACGCTGCCAGTACCTGCGCTGTATTACGTAATTCGGCTGCCAGTTCTACACCGGTGGCGCCACCTCCAATCACAACCAGATTGACCTCCTGCCCTGCCTGCCCGCCTGATTCGGCCAGACGGGTTTGAGCTCGCATACATGCTGCAAGAATGCGCTTTCTGACGTGTTCAGCCTGATTCACTGTGTCGATAGCCATGGCATGTTCTGCCGCTCCGGGCACACCAAAGAAATTAGTGACGCTACCTATCGCAAGCACCAGAGTGTCATAGGGGACAAAACGTTCTGGAAGAATCGGGGTGTGGTCATCGTCCAGGACAGTTGAGACCTTGATTTTTTTGTTCTGCCTGTCCAGATCTAACATCTCACCTTGCTGAAATTCAAAATGATGCCAGCGTGCCTGAGCAATGTATTCCAGCTGATGCGCATTCGGGTCCATGCTGCCGGCGGCCACTTCATGCAAGAGCGGTTTCCAAAGATGAGTGGCCTCTTTGTCTATCAGTGTGATATGCGCCTGACCGGACTTTCCAAGCTGATTACCGAGCCGCGTCACTAATTCCAGCCCGCCGGCACCACCACCAACGACGACAATGCGGTGTACTCCGTTACGGGTATGCGTAGCGGTAGCCGCTAAAGGTTCAACCATAGTATCCATAGTTAGTTTCAGGCAGGGTGCTGTATAGGAATCAAAAGAGCTATTGCTCAAAGATATTATTGTACCTTCAAGAAATAAGGACTCAGATGAAAAACATGCAATTAAAACGAGTCGGCGAACCCCTGTAGGGCTGGCATTGTCCACTGGTCAGGCGTCTTCAGATGCACAGGGGAGAATGGGCGATGAGCAGCACGGATAAAGCATTAAGCACCAGACCGCAGGAAGCATTCATGCATAGCCTGCTGGCCTTTACACGTGAACATAAGGCAGTTTACTGGTCAGGTGGGTTGGGACAGTTCCTTGAAAATATTTTGCCCAAAGATCCTGAGGGCGTTGCACGAAGCTCTCATCAGTATGTCTGGGACATGATCCGCTGGACCCGTCGCGAGGATAAAGACGGTCAGATACGAAATTCACTGTTCGCAGATGAATTATTTGGAATGGATGAGTCCATAGAGCGGGTAGTTGATTATTTCAAGGCTGCCGCTGCCGGTTCCGAGGTCGGCCGTAGACTCTTGCTGTTGCTGGGTCCGCCATCGGGCGGTAAGTCAACGCTGGTTATTCTGCTCAAGCGCGCATTGGAAGAGTACAGCTACACCGATGAAGGTGCCCTGTACGGCATCCAGGCTTGCCCTGTCCATGAGTCCCCGCTGCACCTGATCCCTCATACCCTGCGGCCGGGATTTCGCGAAACCTATGGCGTAGAAATTAAAGGTGAACTCTGTCCTTTATGCAGACAGAGGCTGGATCAGGATTTCAAAGGGGATTTTTTGCAGATTCCTGTCGAGCGCATTTTCATTTCAGAGGCCGCTCGGAGTGGCATAGGTACTTATGCGCCCCATGATCCGACCACCGCTGATCTGGCCGATCTGGTGGGATCAGTTGATTTATCCAAGGTGGCCGAATTTGGTGATGAAGGTGACCCGCGCGCCTGGTCCTGGTCAGGCGCTGTCTATGCAGCCAGCCGCGGCATGCTGGAAATGATAGAAATTTTGAAAGTAAAACGAGAATTCCTTTATTTACTCCTGACCTTAACTCAGGAAAAAAATGTGAAGGTATCGCGCTTTCCTTTGATCTATCTGGATGAAACCATTCTGGCCCATACCAATCTGGCCGAATTCCGAAAATTTTTGCAAGAAAGTGAAAATGAAGCGCTACTGGACAGGATGGTCATCGTGCAGGTTCCTTACACGCTGAATTATATTGATGAAGCAAGAATTTATAAAAAACTGATTTCCTCGGCGGCACCTGCATTTCGCGAAGTGCATCTGGATCCCCATGTTTTACATACAGCCGCTGTGTTTGCGATTCTGACCCGGCTGAATGAAGCCGAAGATAAGGATCAGGATCTGATGAAAAAAATTCGTATCTATGCCAATGAAGTAGTGGATGGCGTGAGCCGCTCTGAGGCTGATAAAGCAAGACAAAAAAATTCTGAGGAAGGTCTGGGTGGTGTCTCTCCCCGCTTTGTCATCAATGCCTTATCGAATGCCATCATTCAGTCAGACAGCAAGAGTCTGACTACCATGGATGTGTTGCTGGCATTAAAGGATGCGATCGATAGTGATGCACGCATCGATCCTAAGAAAAAAAGAAAATGGATAGATTATCTTGTCATGGCAAGAAAGAATTTCTACAACCGTTGGGTTAAAGAGGATGTGCACAAGGCACTCTTTGTTTCTTTCGAACAGGAAGCACAAGACTTACTGGGCAAATATCTTGACGAAGTCGAAGCCACGCTGGACAACCGTCAGATACAGGATCCGATTACGAATGAAGAAAGGCGGCCAGATGAACGCTTCCTCAGATCAGTCGAGGAAAAAATTCATATTTCTGATTCAGGAAAACAATCATTTAGGCAAGAAGTGATACGCAAAGCCATGGGCGCATTCAAACGTGGTGAAAAATTTAATCTCAACAGCCATGCTCAGTTACACGATGCGATACAACAATATTTGTTTGAACAAAGACGGGATGTGTTTCGTTTAGTTAGCTCTAGCAGTCGGCCGGATCAGGATGTGAAGCTAAAAATATCCGTTGTTGAGCAACGTTTAGTTGATGAGTATGAATATGACCAT
>CAIQLE010000087.1 GCA_903872555.1 uncultured bacterium | reverse complement strand
GACTTGCTGAAAACAGTCAGGTCTTATTTTCTTCGGGGGTTCATCGCTCTATTATTGTTGATTGCCGGCCTGATGCTGGGGCCGCGACTCTTGCTCGGACCTCGTGTGCCTGCAGCTGAGGTGACGCAGCGTGATTTTATTCAGACCGTAGTGGCAACCGGCCATGTAGAAACACCGCATCGCATCAGCATAGGTAGCCAGATCGTCGGAAGCGTCAGACAAGTACCTGTAACTGAAGGACAGTTTGTAAAAGCAGGCCAGCACCTGATAGAACTGGATGATGCTGAATGGCGCGCCGCTGCACAGCAAGCCGACATGCTGGTTCTGCAGGCGCGGGCTCGCTTGCGGCAATTACGAGAAGTTCAGGCTCCGGTGGCCACTCAGACTTTATTGCAGGCACAGATCAATCTCGATTACGCCAAAAAACAATGGCAAAGAAATGTCGATTTATTTAAAAAAGCATTTATCAGTCAGTCAGCACTGGATGATGCAAAAAAAAACTGGGATCTGGCTGAGGCGCAATGGCAGTCAGCAAAAAAACAAGTAGAGACGACCCATACCGCGGGCAGTGATTATCAGATCGCTGCCACCGCATTAGCACAGGCTGAGGCCAATGCAAAAATAGCCTATTCCCATCTGCGTTATGCGGTGATAGCAACGCCCGTTGACGGAACGCTGATTGCCCGCGATGTTGAAACAGGTGACGTGGTTCAACCTGGCAAAGCCTTGATGGCACTCTCACCGTCGGGTACTACACAGTTACTGGTACAGATAGATGAAAAAAATCTGCGCTTACTGTCGCTGGGTCAGCTAGCCATAGCATCGGCAGATGCCTACCCTGAGCAAAAATTTTCTGCGGTGCTGAATTACATCAACCCAGGCGTTGATCTCCAGCGTGGGTCGGTGGAAGTCAAACTCAATGTTACTGAGCCGCCGGCTTACTTACGGCAGGATATGACCGTCTCGGTTGATATTCAGGTGGCCAAGCGCTCACAGGCGATTTTAGTACCCACAGATGCCATTCATGAGCTCAAGAGCCTGCACCCCTGGGTCTTGAAAATTGAGGCCGGCAAGGCGCGCAGACAAATGCTGAAACTGGGATTGCAAAGTGCCGGCATGAGTGAAGTGCTGGAAGGACTGCATGCGGGTGATCTGGTGCTGCCCTCGGTGAGCGGTGTCGCTGAAGGAGAGCGTGTACGTCCTGTAATGGAAGGCACTTTGCCATGAAACCCTGGCTGCCGTTTGAATGGATAGTCGCTTTGCGATTTTTGCGTGAAGGACGCATGCAAACCTGGTTCATCATTGTAGGAGTGACCATCGGTGTATCAGTGATTGTTTTTATGTCGGCATTGCTGGTGGCCTTACAAGCCAATTTCATACGGCGTGTGCTGACAGCGCAATCGCATATTCAATTGCTGCCTCCGAAAGAAGTGGCGCGCGTACTGGGCGTTCCATCCACTTCATCAAAGCCATTACTGGAGGCGCCCATCGTTCAGGCTCCTTTGCAAAGACTGAAATCCATCGATCAGTGGCAGACCATCGTCACACAAATTCGTGCCATGTCCTCAGTGCTGGTGGTGTCACCTACGGCCACCGGATCGGCGCTGGTCGTTCGGGGTGATGCGAGTCGCTCGGTGACTGTGACTGGGATTGAGCCGGACGAGTATTTTCAGATCGTGACACTGCCCGAGAAAATCGTATTCGGAAGCACGCGTCTGACTGGCACCGATATATTGATCGGTACCGATCTAGCCAGCGATTTAGGATTAAGTGTCGGCGATAAATTACGTATTTCTTCAGCGACAGGACACGACAATATTCTCACAGTGACGGGAATTTTTGATCTGGGCAATAAAGCTGCAAATCAGCGTACGACTTTTACTGCCTTGCATACAGCGCAAAGCCTGATGGGTCTCTCAGGTGGCGTATCCAGTATCGATGTGACTGTTAGCGATGTCTATGCAGCTGAAGTGATAGCACAACGCATTACCGAAGTCACGGGTGTTAAGGCAGATAGCTGGATTGCGAGCAATGCCCAGTTTTTTACGGCTGTACAGGCTCAAAAAACTTCGAACACAGTGATACGTTTATTTGTCGGACTATCGGTGGCTTTTGGGGTGGCGAGTGTGCTAGTGGTATCCGTGATGCAGAAATCCAGAGAGATCGGCATCTTGCGCGCCATGGGTATTTCACGCGGACAGATCTTGCGGGTATTTTTATTGCAAGGAGGCTTGCTGGCTTTCTCCGGTGCTATAGGCGGATCGCTGATAGGTTTAGGCTCGCTCATACTATGGCAGCACTTGCTGCGCAATCCGGACGGCACGCCGATTTTTCCTTTGATTATTGAGCCAGGTCTGTTTGTGATGGCGCTCATGCTGGCAACGCTGAGTGGTTTGCTGGCCGCAGTGGCGCCCGCGATTAGAGCAGCGCGACTGGATCCTGTGGTGGCTATTCGTGGCTGAGCACGTGATTGAAATGCGTGAGGTACACAAGGCATTTCATGTCGGCCTGCCGAATGAGACCGAAGTCTTGCATGGCATTGATCTCACTTTGGATAAGTCTGAGTTCTGTGCCGTTATGGGGCCTTCAGGTTCAGGTAAAAGTACCTTGCTGAATATCGTTGGTTTGCTGGATAGACCGGGTAGTGGTTCTTTACGTATCTGCGGTGAAGAAACGGTCGCCATGGATGATCATGCACTGACTCGCTTGCGTGGCCACAATATTGGTTTCGTCTTTCAGTCGCACTATTTGCTGCCAGCATTTACTGCGCTTGAAAATGTGATGATGCCCTTGTTAGGAAATGCCGGATTTCCGAATGCTGCTATGGCTGACAGAGCAAGTGAATTACTCGATCAGGTGGAGCTCATGCCATGGCGAGACAGTCTCGTTAATCATTTAAGCGGTGGTCAGCAACAAAGAGTTGCTGTGGCGCGCGCGCTGGCCATGAATCCGCCTTTGCTACTGGCTGATGAGCCCACTGGTAACCTCGACAGCAAGTCGGCTGAATCTGTGTTCACCTTACTGCGTAAGGTCAATCATGAACAAGGTACGGCGATTTTATTTGTGACACATAACGCGGCCTTGGCAGAGCGTTGCGACAAAATCATGCAAGTGGTGGATGGTTATCTGGTGAAGTAGGCGAGGGGCAAGCGGCAAACTGCAAGCTTCACTACATCCGGCTATCGCTGGAAAATAAACCCCTGAGCCATCTGCACGCAAACCATCCTTCAAAAGCCTGTCATATGATTGCAAATATAAGGAGGATTAACCCATCAAACAGGGCTAGCCAGGTAATTGGTATGGAAATTGCGGAAACTCATCTGAAAATATATTTTCAAGTAATTTGATTATTTCTGGTGCATTATCAATGTTTAAATGTCCAAGTTTTTCATGCATCCTATTCAAAATGGTGCATTCGGCTACGCTTACCTTAGCACTGACGGT
>CAIQLE010000086.1 GCA_903872555.1 uncultured bacterium | reverse complement strand
CGCTATCGCCAATGGCGGCACCACAGGTGTCTTCAGTCGTATGGCCAATGTGGGTGTCAGCGGTGGGTTTGGACTTGTCACTGCAGGGCTAAATCTGTCACCATTCATCGCTGCCTATAATTCAACGCTGGCTTTGGCAGGGAATAATTTTTCTGTGCCTGCACTTTTGCTGCATCGTGATGGCACGGTACTGAATGGGCTGGGCGCAACGGTGCCTGCCTACCCCGGCGGTACGGATGCCGACCCTGGCTTAAGCTCAACGGGAGGTTTTTTCATACCGAATTCTGTTGCCTACTATCTGCCATCGGAAATGCTGGCGGGCGTGACCGGAAGCGTGATGTATGCGTTGGGTGGTGTTGCCGGCTCGACCGAGCGCAACCGTTTTGTGTCTGGCAATCTGGGCTATTCTTTCGGTGAGCTGAATATCATGGTGGCGGCGTCAAATCGCGACGCACAGTACAAGCAATATCTGATCGGTGCGAGTGTGCCGGTAGGACCTGCAAAAGTTGCGGCCAGTTTTGTGCGATTTAATCCTGAGACTGGCAGCTCAAGTAATACTTACATTGTTGGCGCTGCCATGAAGGTCGTACCTAGCACCAGCGTGGGTATCAACTACGCACACAATGACAGCACCGGCAGTCCAACGATCATCAATGTCTCTGCTGTCTATTCACTGTCCAAAACTACGAATCTGTATGCCGCCTACAACCGGGGCACGGATGGCGCACCTTCTTCGTATTCGGGTGTTGTCGATGCCGGACTTGATACGACACTAGCACAGACGGGCACCTCAAATGCCTTCATGATAGGCATACAAAAAGGCTTCTGAAGCGCTTAGTCCAAATCGCCTGACTATCTGGTCAGGCGATTTGCTAACGCAAGGACACGCTAGGCGCGTTTTGGCCTGAATACTGAAGCATCTTCATAAAACGCTCTGTCCTGATCTGGCCACCATCCGGGCACGCCTAGCACAGGCAAGTGACAAAAATCGCCACTGGAAAAACCTTGCGCAATCATGGCTGCCACAGTTTGATCGATGTCATTCATACGCTGCATCGGTGTCTGATCAAACCATGATGCATCTACGCTCACTACCCAGGCATGCGCAGTGATGGCTTTATACGGATGAACCAGCTTTTCTAATAAGGCATGTCCGAATGAAATCACGGCCGCGTTGGAAAAAAACTCAGCCTCATTTTGCATCAGCACGGTTTTCCATTCATGCCGGCGCAATGCATCGATCCACGCAGGCTCGCTACAGACGAACAGCACGGCGTTTTCATCAAACAAAGTAGCTGCATCGCGCTGACGTCCCCGCACACTCATAATTTCGCCCGCAGCAAAGGCAGCCGCATGCAGAGCATTTAATGTGCGTTTAATTTTAGGGAAGTGCAACCAGGCCAGCGCATTGAAAAAATCATGCAAATTATCACGCGTGGGCACCTGAGCCGTAGATGCAATATGGGCCTCATAACTCAGGTCAGGCGGCAATTGCGCCTGAGGTGTAAAAACGATAGGGCGCTCATGCAGATTGATCAGCTTGCGATCATGAGCAAATACATTGGCCTGACTGATCCAGTCGACACTGTGCGCCAGTGTTGTACCTAACTCAGCGACAGGCGCAAGCCAAGGGCGCTGCCAGTCGATTTCTGGAAAAGATATAGGACTCAGATTAGGTCGCTCAGGCACGATCATTCAGTGACGTTCGCTCAAACACATTTCCATTGCAGTGTCTGGCCTGCATCTAAAGGTACCAGCGAGGTATCGCCCATACGCAGTTCTTCCGGCACTACCCATGCTTCACGCTGCAAGGTGATGGTATCCGTATTGCGTGGCAGACGATAAAAATCAGGCCCATGAAAACTGGCAAAGGCTTCCAGCTGAGACAGCGCACCAGCCTCTTCGAAAGCCTGCGCATACAGTTCCATCGCATGCAAGGCGGTATAGCAGCCGGCGCAGCCACAGGCATGTTCTTTCAAACCTTTGGGATGAGGCGCAGAGTCGGTGCCGAGAAAGAAACGTGGATTACCTGAGGTCGCCGCCTGCAGCAAGGACTGACGATGGGTCTCACGCTTTAATACGGGCAGGCAGTAATAGTGAGGCCGTATGCCGCCTTTGAAAATAATATTCCGGTTGTAAAGCAAATGATGCGCTGTGATGGTGGCTGCAATCGGACCTGCTGCGTCACGCACATAATGGGCTGCATCTTGTGTGGTGATGTGCTCGAACACGATGCGCAGTTCGGGCAAGCGATGGCGCAAAGGTTCCAGGACCTTATCAATGAAAACGGCCTCACGATCAAACAGATCGACATCCTGGTCCGTCACCTCACCATGAACCAGCAGAGGCAATCCCAGCTTTTGCATCGCCTCTAAGGCAGGCATACAGTGCTTGAGATCGGTAACGCCCGCATCTGAATTGGTGGTCGCACCAGCGGGATAGAGTTTGACGCCATGCACGATGCCACTATCGACGGCACGATGAATCTCTTCAGGGGTGGTCTTATCTGTCAGATAGAGCACCATCAATGGCTCGAAATGCACACCCGCCGGTACTGCAGCAAGAATACGCTCACGATAAGCTCTGGCCATATCGGTCGTGGTGACCGGCGGCTTCAGATTAGGCATGACGATGGCACGCGCAAACTGACGCGCTGTATGGGGCACAACATCTGTCAGCACTGCACCATCACGCAGATGGACATGCCAGTCATCGGGACGGGTCAGAATGAGTTGATTAGGGGCGACAAGCGACATGAGCAAACTAGCCTTTGGTAATAATTTGATTAAGACAAAATCAGAATGACGCGGTAATCATTTACATTCGTGCGCGTAGGGCCGGTGATAAGCAAATCGCCTAGTGCTTCGAAATAGCTGTAACCATCGTTATTGCTCAGCATCTTTTGTGCGTTCACCTGCTTGGCCAGTGCTCGTGCAGGGCTATCCGGAAACAGCAGTGCTCCGGCATTGTCTTCGGTGCCATCGATGCCGTCGGTATCGGCGGCCAGTGCAAACACGTCGGGCATACCGTCGAGCTCTACAGCGAGCGAAGTCAGGAATTCCGCACAGCGCCCGCCCCGCCCATTGCCTTTCACAGTTACCGTGCATTCGCCACCAGAGATCAAAGCGACAGGTGGTTTGAAAGGCTGTTGATGAGTACGAATTTCTCTCACCATCGCGGCATAGACTTTAGCGACTTCAGAGGCTTCGCCAGTCACGGTATCGCCTAGCACGACAGGCTGTATACCTCGCTCACGAAAAAATTCAGCCGCTGCCTGCAGACTTTGATGGGCGGTTGCAATCACGCTATTGCTCACATGGGCAAGCACAGGGTCAGCGGGTTTGGGCGTTTCATCGATCGTTCCGGCAGCTCCGGCTTTCAGATGCGCGAGCACAGAGGCAGGCGCATCGACTGAAAAGCGCTCAATGATATGCAGCGCATCTGCATAGGTACTGGCATCGGCACAGGTGGGGCCGGAGGCAATAGCACTCGGGTCGTCACCAGTGACATCGCTGATCACCAGTGTCACCACGGGCGCACGGCAAGCTGCCGCCAGCCGACCGCCCTGAACGCGCGACAAATGTTTGCGCACGATGTTCATTTCAGTGATGGGCGCGCCCGAACGCAAGAGGCTATTGGTGACGGCCTTGAGATCGGCCATAGGCACACTAGCGACTGGCAGTGAAAGAAGGCTGGAACCACCGCCTGACACCAGCGCGATCAGCAAATCGTTTTCAGTCAGCTCGCTGGTCAGGGCAAGAATTTCCGCAGCAGCGGCTTCTCCAGCGCCGTCCGGCACAGGATGACCAGCCTCGATGACGCGTATGTGTTCCGTTTCCATGCCATGCGCATAGCGCGTGACGACCAGCCCCCCCAGCGGCGCATCCGCAGGCCAGGCCAACTCCACAGCGCGCGCCATACTGGCTGCCGCCTTGCCTGCTCCCACCACCAGAGTACGGCCCTTGGGCGGCTGAGGCAGGTGGGCAGCAACAATTTTCAAAGGATCGGCCGCGCCTACGGCGGCGTGGAAACTGTCTGTCAGTAAGGTTCTTGGATTCATGGTGCAATGTAGCTTCATTATGTCGCGCTTATTGTAAGAGAACGGCGCGCCAGTTCGCTTGAAAATCCTTCACGCTCGCTCTGATGCTAACAGCTGCATATCATCATCGGGCTCATCCTTGCGTGCCTGCTGACGCTCCCACATTTGCGCATACAGACCTTGCGCAGCAAGCAGCTGAGGATGCGTACCGCGCTCAACGATATGCCCTTTGGACATCACCAGAATCTGATGGGCATCTGCGATGGTGGATAAACGGTGCGCGATGACCAGCGTGGTGCGATCACGCGCTATTTCTTTCAGCTGTGCCTGTATGGCCTGCTCTGCCTGGGAATCTAGCGCTGATGTCGCCTCATCAAAGACAAGAATCGCGGGGTTTTTCAGCAAAGTGCGCGCAATGGCTACCCTTTGTTTTTCGCCGCCGGAAAGCTTCAGCCCACGTTCGCCCACAGTTGTTTCATATCCTGCAGGAAGGCTCAAAATGAAATCGTGGATATATGCTGCACGGGCAGCGGCTTCGATCTCATCCTGACTGGCGCCTGGGCGTCCATAAGCAATGTTGTAGGCGATACTGTCATTGAAGAGCACGGTGTCTTGCGGGACGATGCCTATGGCCTTACGCAAAGAAATTTGCGTGACCTCACGAATATCCTGCCCGTCTATCTGTATTGCGCCCTTGTCTACATCATAGAAACGAAACAGTAGGCGTGCCAGCGTGGACTTGCCTGAACCACTGTGCCCGACCACAGCGGTAGTAGTGCCGGCTGCAACGGTGAAATTCACATCAAAAAGTATCTGCCGGTTGGCTTCGTAGCTGAAATCAATATGCTCAAAACTTAGTTCTGCTTCACGCACCTTGAGCGGCGTGGCTGCGGCAGCATCTGCCACTTCATGATGCTGATCGAGTAAGGAAAACATCTTTTCCATGTCTGCCAGACTTTGCTTGAGCTCGCGATAAATCACTCCGAGAAAATTCAGCGGTATGTATAACTGGATCATGAAGGCATTGACCAGCACCAGATCACCCAGCGACATGCTGCCATTCATCACGCCTAAGGTGGCACGCCACAACATTAGGGTGACTGCACTTGCAATGATGAGCGATTGCCCGGTATTGAGAAAGGTCAGCGAGGTTTGCGATCGTACTGCTGCGCTTTCATAGCGCTGCAGTCCTTCATCGTAGCGTCGGGCTTCGTAATCTTCATTGCCAAAATATTTGACGGTCTCGTAATTGAGCAGAGAGTCAATGGCACGCGTACTGGCTTTGGAATCTAGTTCATTCATCGTGCGCCGAAAATTCGTGCGCCACTCTGTCACCACGACCGTGAATGCTATATAAACGCTCAATGCAATCAGGGTGATGAGAGAAAACCAGATATCGTATTTAAGTCCCAGATAGCTGAGCACCAAAGTAATCTCAACCAGCGTAGGCAGAATGCTGAACAGAGTGTAGGAAATGAGGGTGGAAATACCTCGCGTTCCTCGCTCAATGTCACGGGTGACGCCACCGGTCTGACGGTTCAGATGAAAACGCAATGACAAGGCATGCAAATGCCGAAAGACCTTCAAGGCAATCGTGCGCACCGCTCTTTGCGTGACTTTGGCAAAGAAAAATTCGCGCAACTCAGTAAATACGGTGGT
>CAIQLE010000085.1 GCA_903872555.1 uncultured bacterium | reverse complement strand
CTTCTCCTCGGGACTCGCCTCTTGCTCGAAATGCCCCTGGGTGCGCGAACTCGGCCCGGTGCGCGGAACCAAGATATAGCGGATGATGGCGTTCTGTCTATCTACCGGTACCTTGTTTTCAGTCAGGATGCGGCGCACAGCAGAGTAGCCACCGCGCTTCACATAATCTGCCAGCTTCCAGTTCGTGCCATCGAGGCCGGCCAGTATCAGTGGCTTGATATGACGATCATGCAAGCTGGTCATTTCTTCAGTTCCTCCAGCAAGGCATCAATTTTTTCATTCGACATAAAGCTGCACATACGTTTGTTATCCACCAGCATGACCGGTGCATCGCTGCAAGCGCCCATGCACTCACCCTCCTGCAAAGTGAACAGGCCATCAGCCGTGGTTTCACGAAAATCAATCTCCAGCTTGGCTTTCAGGTAATGCGCAGTGCGGTCGGCACCGGATAGCTGGCATGGCAGATTAGTGCAGACCGTGAGCTTGTGTTTACCTACGGGCTTCAGGTTATACATGGTGTAAAAAGTTGCGACTTCCTGCACCGCAATCGCCGGCATGCCCAGATAATCAGCGATATCTTGCATGACTTGCGGCGAGAGCCAGCCTTGTTCATCCTGAGCGATGGCAAGCGCCGCCATCACAGCAGACTGACGCTGGTCGGCAGGAAACTTGCTCAGCTCCCTGTCTATTTTTTTATAGGCTTGTTCTGACAACAGCATCGATCTGCTTTCTGCGGTTTTCGTTCTGTTATTCATTCTGCGTTTGTTTGGTTCTGCTTTTATTCGGCTTTTGTTCGTTTTCTGCTCAGCGATCAATTTCGCCAAAAACAATATCCTGCGTACCAATGATGGTCACGGCATCGGCAATCATGTGGCCTGAAGCCATTTCATTCAGGCCTGCCAAGTGGGCAAAACCGGGTGCACGTATCTTCAGGCGATAAGGTTTGTTCGCGCCATCGGAAACCAGATAGATGCCAAACTCGCCCTTAGGGTGTTCAACAGCAGCATAGGCCTCACCTGCCGGCACATGGAAGCCTTCGGTGAACAATTTGAAGTGATGGATCAGTTCTTCCATATTCGACTTCATATCGACACGTGATGCCGGTGCCACCTTGTGGTTATCCGTCATGACAGGGCCGGCATGATTGCGCAGCCAGTCTATGCATTGTTTGATAATGCGATTTGACTGACGCATCTCTTCTATGCGCACCAGATAGCGGTCATAGGAATCGCCGTTGACGCCGACAGGAATATCAAAATCCATCAGGTCATACACTTCATAGGGCTGCTTCTTGCGCAGATCCCATTCAATACCCGAGCCACGCAACATCGCACCTGTAAAGCCCATGGCGAGCGCGCGCTCAGGCGAGACCACACCAATGCCGACCAGACGCTGCTTCCAGATACGGTTATCCGTCAACAGGGTTTCGTATTCATCGACATAGGTAGGAAAGCGATTCGTAAAATCTTCAATGAAATCCAGCAGCGAGCCCTGACGGTTTTCATTCAGGTGTTTCATCGCCTTGGCATTGCGCAGCAGCGAAGGCTGATACTGCGGCATGCTGTCAGGTAAATCACGATAGACGCCGCCGGGACGGTAATAGGCAGCATGCATGCGCGCGCCTGAGACGGCTTCATAGCAGTCCATCAGATCTTCACGCTCTCGGAAGGCATACAGGAAGACGCCCATCGCGCCCACGTCAAGTGCATGCGCACCCAGCCACAAGAGATGGTTCAGGATACGGGTGATTTCATCAAACATCACGCGTATGTACTGCGCGCGCAGCGGCACTTCCAAGCCCAGCAATTTTTCAATCGCCATCACATACGCGTGCTCATTGCACATCATCGACACATAATCGAGACGGTCCATGTAAGGCACGGACTGCAGGAAAGTTTTTTGCTCGGCCAGCTTCTCCGTCGCGCGGTGCAACAGACCGATATGAGGATCGGCACGCTGTATGACTTCGCCATCCAGCTCCAGCACCAGACGCAAGACACCGTGCGCCGCAGGGTGCTGAGGTCCGAAATTTAAGGTGTAATTCTTGATTTCAGCCATTATCGGATTCCGTAATTCTCTTCGCGTATCACGCGCGGCACTGTCTCACGCGGCTCTATAGTCACAGGCTGGTAAATCACGCGCTTTTGTTCAGGGTCATAACGCATTTCCACATAGCCGCTGACAGGGAAGTCTTTACGGAAGGGATGGCCAATAAATCCGTAATCGGTAAGGAGACGACGTAAGTCATCATGACCATCAAAGAGTATGCCGAACAGATCGAAAGCTTCGCGTTCAAACCAGTTCGCAGCCGACCACAAGGACGTGATGGAAGGGACCAGCGGCAAGGCATCTTCAGTTGCAAACGTGCGCACGCGTAGACGCCAGTTGTGTTGTATGGAAAGCAGATGCACAACGACGGCAAAGCGCTGACCATTCCAGCTGCCATCGCCATAAGCTGAATAATCCAGCCCGCACAGATCAATCATTTGCTCGAAATGCAGATCGGCGTGATCGCGCAGTGTCTGCATCGCAGCCAGATAATCCGAAGATTTGATGACCACCGTGATCTCACCCAAGGCCGTTTCCAGGCTCTGGATTTTTTCACCCAGCACATGCTGCAGGGCGCTGGTCAGGGTTTCGAGTTTGGTGGTCATAGGTGGCGGTCGGATTAACGTGCGATGGTATTGGTGCGCCTGATCTTGTTCTGCAGCTGCATGATGCCGTACAACAGGGCTTCAGCAGTCGGCGGACAGCCGGGCACGTAAATATCGACTGGCACGATACGATCACAGCCGCGGACGACGGAATAGGAATAGTGATAATAGCCACCGCCATTGGCGCAGGAGCCCATAGAGATGACCCAGCGCGGCTCAGCCATCTGGTCATACACCTTACGCAGTGCCGGCGCCATTTTGTTGCACAGGGTGCCGGCGACGATCATCACATCGGATTGTCTTGGTGAAGGACGGAACACCACGCCAAAACGATCCAGGTCATAACGGGATGCGCCCGCATGCATCATTTCAACCGCGCAGCAGGCCAGACCGAAAGTCATGGGCCACATGGAGCCGGTGCGGGTCCAGTTGATCAGTTTGTCGGCTGTCGTCGTAACGAAGCCTTCGTTGAGAATGCCTTCAATTGCCATCGCTTATTCCCAGTCCAGTGCGCCTTTTTTCCATTCGAAAATCAGGCCGACGATCAGTACAGCAAGAAAAATCATCATCGCCCAGAAACCCAGCAGACCAATATCGCGCATGGCCGCAGCCCAGGGCACCAGAAAGGCGACCTCGAGATCGAACAGAATAAAAAGGATAGCGACCAGGTAATAGCGCACGTCAAACTTCATGCGGGCGTCTTCGAAGGCTTCGAAGCCGCACTCATACGCAGAAGTCTTTTGCGCATCAGGCCGGTGGGGAGCGAGCAAACGCCCCAGAATCTGGGGCGCGACACCAACAGCAATACCCACTCCTATGAAGAGCAGTACCGGTAGGTAGTTTTCGAGGTTCACGATGATCTCAGTACAAAACCTTGATTTTCAAACTGACAAATCAACCACGAAACCAAAAAGACAACTTCTGCCCTTTTGGCAAAAAGCCAGCTCGGGGCACCCCCTCGCTGACCTGCTAAGAACCTGTTTGAAAACCTTGCCGACGATTCAGAACAAATCGACGATCTATGCATACCTTAACATAGACGGATATGGAGCCCCGCTGGCAGGCCCTCACCTGGTTTTCAGACGGATTCTATTTTGCTTGTTTTGACTGGTGCCGACGGCGAGACTCGAACTCGCACAGCTTGCGCCACTACCCCCTCAAGATAGCGTGTCTACCAATTTCACCACGTCGGCATTAAGCAGGCTATTTTAACCTGCTTTGGGTAGTCCCTTCAATGCGGTTTTGACAGCATGAATGTCAAACGCTTATTTAGGTATCTCGCTGGACTGTCCTGCTGCCTTTGCTGGCTCTTTTGCAGGGGCCGCTGCAGGTGCCGCTGGTGCAACTGAAGGTGCTGCCGGCGCAGTCGCAGGAGCTGACTGTGAAGGAGCCGATGACGGGATCTGATCCATCACACCCGCGCCGCTGCTCACATGTGGACGGCTGCCGACGAAGCTGAGCGCCAGTGTCGACACAAAAAACACCGCTGCAGCAACGCCGGTTGAACGTGACAGAAAGTTCGATGAGCCGCTGGCGCCGAACAGGCTGCCTGATGCGCCCGAGCCAAATGCAGCACCCATGTCGGCACCTTTACCGTGCTGAAGCAGCACGAGGCCAATAATGATCAGGGCGGTCACCACCTGAATGACGATGATTATCGCGAGCGTAGTATTCATGGCGTTCTTTTTCCAGTTGCGTTTATAGAGTTACAAATACAGCCGACCGTATTGCCGGCCCATATACATTTACAGATTCATTTACAAATTAATCTTTTTTTGATTATCTGACGCCGCCAGCCTTAAGCAGCCTGCGCAATCGCCAGAAAATCCACAGCCTTTAATGCCGCCCCACCGATCAGGCCACCATCAATATCAGCCATTGCCAGTAATTCCTTCGCATTATCAGGCTTCATACTGCCGCCGTACAAAATGCGCACTGTCGCAGCAGCGGCTGCATCAGCTTGGGCAAGCGTTGCCCGAATACGTTCATGCACTTGCTGAGCCATCGCCGGCGTAGCTGTCTTGCCGGTGCCTATCGCCCAAACCGGCTCATAGGCAATCACAATCTTCGCGAGTTGCTCACCGACGGCGGCAATCACGGGGGCCAGCTGTGCATTCACGACGGCATCTGTCCTGCCCTGCTCGCGCTCAGCCAGCGTTTCACCGACACAAACAATAGGCACCAATCCTGCGGACAGGGCACGCAAAGTTTTTTGCGCTACCAGTTCACTGCTTTCTGCATGCAAGCTGCGGCGCTCGGAATGACCCACGATCACATACTTGCAAGCAAAGTCACGCAACATGGAAGCCGCCACCTCACCAGTGAAAGCGCCGCTTTCGTGCACAGAAACATCCTGCGCTCCCCAGGCCACGGGCGAACTCTGCAGGCCAGCCTCTGCCTGCGCCAGATAAGGAGCAGGCACACAAACCGCCATTTCACAGGCCAGTCCCTGAGCTCCGGCACGAATACCGTCCAGCAGAGCCGCATTGGCGGCAAGGCTGCCATTCATTTTCCAGTTACCGGCGATGAGGGTTTGGCGCATAGTGTTTGAATTCAGAAAGCCTGAGATTTTATCCTGTAGCAAGAAATCGGGTCAAACTCAGACCAGATTCAGCATGATCTTGCCCACATGGGTACTCGTTTCCATCAAAGCGTGAGCATCGGCTGCCTGCTCCAGCGAAAAACTTTTGTAAATCACCGGTTTGATGCGCCCTGCTTCCAGCAAAGGCCAAATACGCTCGCGCAATTTATTGGCAATATCCTGTTTGAAGGCGATGGAACGCGGACGCAAAGTAGAACCCGTGACCGTCAGGCGGCGACGCAGTACCTCGCCAAAATTGATCTCACCTTTGGCGCCGCCCAGCAAGGCGATGATCACCAGTCGACCATCATCAGCCAGACAACTCAGTTCGCGATTCACATACTCACCCGCCACCATGTCGAGAATCACGTTCGCACCCTTACCTTGGGTAAGCGACTTGACCACCTCAACAAAATCTTCAGTACGGTAGTTGATGCCACGCTCGGCGCCGAGATTTTCACAGGCACGGCATTTATCATCCGACCCGGCTGTCACCAGCACGCGATGACCCAGCGCAGTAGCCATCTGTATTGCAGTCACACCGATGCCTGAACTGCCGCCCTGCACTAACAAAACTTCATCGCCTGCCAGTTTGGCGCGCTCAAACAGATTGCTGTAAACGGTAAAGAAAGTCTCAGGCAGAGAAGCTGCCTCGATCGCACTAAAGCCTTTAGGAACAGGAAGACATTGCGCAATCGGCGCCACACAATATTCGGCATAGCCCCCGCCCTGAACCAGCGCGCAGACCAGATCCCCTTTGTTGAATCCACTATTTGCCAGATCACCATCAACAATCTCACCCGCAACCTCGAGTCCGGGGATATCGGAGGCGCCCGGTGGTACCGGATAATTACCTGTGCGCTGCAGTACATCGGGACGGTTCACACCAGCAGCATGCACCTTGATCAGGACTTCCCCTGCTTTCACAGTGGGCACAGGACGATCACAGGGCACCAGCACTTCGGGTCCGCCCGGATGGATGATTTCTATGGCACGCATGAGTCTCTTCCTTTAATTATCTTTGGCGTATCAGAGCAAAAAAGCCGCCCGGGTCACGGGCGGCCTGCATCAGCGATGGTCAAACCATGCCGGTGTTTACTGCTGTACTGCGGCTGTTTCGCCCGACTCTTCAGCTGCCACTGCCTTCATCGACAGTTTCAGACGACCACGGTCATCAGTCTCCAGTACTTTGACGCGGACTTGCTGACCTTCAGTCAGATAATCAGCAACGGCGTTCACACGCTCATTGGCGATCTGGCTGATATGCAGCAAACCATCTTTGCCTGGCATAACCTGAACGATAGCGCCGAAGTCCAGCAATTTCAGCACGACGCCATCATAGATCTTGCCGACTTCAACCGATGCCGTCAGTTCTTCGATACGGCGCTTGGCTTCCTGGCCGGCTGAAGCATCCACCGATGCAATCGTCACGATACCTTCATCGGTAATATCGATCTGCGTGCCGGTTTCTTCGGTCAGGGCACGAATCACTGCACCGCCCTTGCCGATCACGTCACGAATCTTTTCAGGATTGATGCGGATGGAAATCAGGCGCGGCGCAAAGTTCGACAGTTCAGTGCGGCCATGAGGCATGGCTTCCTGCATCTTGCCGAGAATATGCACACGGCCTTCTTTCGCCTGAGCCAGCGCGACTTGCATGATTTCTTTGGTGATGCCCTGAATCTTGATGTCCATCTGCAGCGCGGTGATGCCATTGGCAGTGCCGGCCACTTTGAAGTCCATATCGCCGAGGTGATCTTCATCACCCAGAATATCGGACAGCACAGCAAATTTATTGCCGTCCTTGATCAGGCCCATAGCGATACCAGCGACATGCGCCTTCAGAGGCATACCAGCATCCATCAGCGCCAGACTGCCGCCGCACACCGAAGCCATTGACGAGGAACCATTCGATTCCGTGATCTCAGACACCAGACGCACTGAGTAGCTGAATTCATCCGCTGCGGGCAGCGCTGCAATCAGGGCACGTTTGGCCAGACGGCCATGACCGATTTCGCGACGCTTAGGTGAACCGACACGGCCGGTTTCGCCAGTAGCAAACGGAGGCATATTGTAGTGAAGCATGAAGCGATCGCTGTACTCACCCGTCAGTGCATCAATCTTTTGTTCATCACGTGCCGTACCCAGAGTTGCCACTACCAGTGCCTGTGTTTCACCACGGGTAAAGAGTGCGGAACCGTGCGTGCGTGGCAGCACACCGGTACGGATACTGATAGGACGCACGGTGCGTGTGTCACGACCGTCGATACGTGGCTCACCATCCAGAATCTGCGAACGTACAATCTTGGCTTCCAGATCAAACATCACATTGCCGACATCCGAAGAATCCGGCACAGAAGTACCTGCTGCTGCAGCTTCAGCCGCCAGTGCAGCACTTACTTCACCGCTGATCTGACGCAGTTTGTCAGTACGTGCCTGTTTCTCTTTGGTTGCGAAAGCTTCGCGCAGCTTGGTCTCGGCCAGATGAGTGACGCGCGAGATCAGCGCTTCGTTCTTAGGCGCAGGACTCCAATGCACTTCAGGTTTGCCGCCATCACGCACCAGTTCGTGGATCGCATCGATCACAGCCTTCATCTGCTCATGGCCAAACACCACCGCGCCCAGCATGATTTCTTCAGACAGTTCTTGCGCTTCCGATTCCACCATCAGCACAGCTGTTTCGGTGCCGGCAACGACCAGATCCATCTTCGAAGCAGGCAATTGCGACACTGCAGGATTGAGCACGTACTGACCGTCGATATAGCCGACGCGAGCAGCACCGATAGGACCATTGAAAGGAATACCTGCAACGCACAGCGCAGCAGAGGCACCGATCATGGCCGGGATGTCAGGATCGATTTCCGGATTGACTGACAGTACGTGAATGATGACCTGCACTTCATTCAGATAACCTTCAGGGAACAGCGGACGAATAGGACGGTCGATCAGACGCGAAGTCAGGGTCTCTTTCTCAGAGGGACGGCCTTCACGCTTGAAGAAGCCACCGGGGATACGGCCGGCAGCATAGGTTTTCTCTACATAATCGACGGTAAGGGGGAAAAAATCCTGGCCTGGCTTGGCTTCTTTGCGAGCGACCACGGTGGCGAGGATGACGGTATCTTCTATCGACACCAAGACTGCACCCGAGGCCTGGCGAGCGATTTCGCCGGTCTCCAGCGTGACACTGTGTTGGCCGTACTGGAAGGTTTTCGTAACTTTGTTGAACATGGGGTAATTCCTTTCTATTTTTACCGACAGATTTTCAGGCGCTGTCGTTCACCTCACCACAGACAACGGATCACCGTCATCATTCGAGAGCATGACAAACTTGCTCTCGCAAATCATTTAATCGCTTAAAACAAGCACACTTCAAAAAGACAAAATGCCCGCATCAGTTATCTGATACAGGCATCTGTTTCTTAAATCGGCAGGCAAAATTTACTTGCGCAGGCCAAGCTTTTCAATCAGCGCGCGATAACGATCTGCATTCGTACGCTTCAGGTAAGCCAGCAGGCTTTTGCGACGATTGACCATCATGATCAGGCCACGGCGGGAGTGATGATCCTTGGCGTGAGCCTTGAAGTGGCCATTCAGTTCATTGATTCGTGCAGTCAAAAGGGCTACCTGAACTTCAGGGGAGCCTGTGTCATTCTGACCACGTGCATTCGCCGCAATGACCGCGGCCTTACTCTCTTTAGTAACTGACATGCTTGATTACCTTTCACATGCGGCTGGCGGAGAACAAACCCCGAAAGCCGTGACAACGTTAAAAAAATGACCACAAATGGTCAACTTCGAATTATATCTGAAAAGCCCCAAAGCTCCCAGCCAAACATCACATGCCTGCGCGAGAACAAGTCCAAAACGGGACCAAATCTTAGGATATATTGCCAATTTTTTAATTTTTACCCTTCCAGCCATCACCCTGACTGAAATTCTTGGCGCGGATAAACCACGAACCTCGCTGCAGCAGGAATCCCAACATCACATCAAACCCTGCGCAAGAATGCAACTTTTTTCACTTATTTGCTACAGACACAATTCTCTCTCCCCCCCTTACTTTAAGAGGTTAGTCTGTGAGCACCCCAATAACACGCCAAAGAAGCAATAAAGATTCATTAG
>CAIQLE010000084.1 GCA_903872555.1 uncultured bacterium | reverse complement strand
CGCCCCTACAGCATTGAGCTGATTTGGGTCGCCAGCAGATGACCTAATTCAAAGAGGCGGCAGAAACCGTTGCGCAGCTTGAAGCGCAGCTCTTTTGCCTGATCTTCCTCAGTAAAAAACCGGGAAAAATTCTCACCCAGTATGTCATTTTTTCTATAGCCGAGTATGCGTTCTGCTCCAGGATTCCAGCTCATGATCAAGCCATCACTATCGAGCATAAAAATGGCATAGTCGGTTGTGCCATCGACCAGCAAGCGAAAATGTTCTTCTGCTCTTTGTAATTCTTGTAATGCTCGGTGGCTGTCCGTCACATCGCGAAATACATCAACTGCACCAATGATTTTTCCATCTGAATCCATCAAGGGTGACGAAGCATGATTCAGGGTCATTGACAGATCGCGATCACGGTCAAACAGGGATAATTCATAATTCGTGATCTTTTCACCCTTGAGCGCCCGTAGCAAAGGATGCTGATGCCAGACTCTTTGTCCCCGCATGGGGTCTTGCTCATGCATGTGGGCTGCTTTTATCTGCGACAGGCGTGTCAATGGCTCGCTTAACTTGAGCATATTTTCAGCTGATCGATTCACCAGCAGTAATTCACCTTCAGCGTCGCAGACAATCACTCCCTCACTCATGCTATTTAAGATCAGCTGCAGGATATTAGTTTGACGTTTCAGTGCCTCTTGCGTCATCACTTGTTCGGTAATGTCGGTCGCTGTGCCAATTAATTGCCGTGCTCTATTGTGTTCATCACGTTTGAAAACGGCTATTCTGATCCTCAGCCAGCGCCAGCTACCATCGGCATGATGAACTCTTTGTTCATTCTGATAGACCTCATCGCCGTGTGCTGCCAGCGCCTTGTCCAGCCAGAGACTAAATGCGGGATGATCTTCCGGATGCACACAACCGGGTTTGTGTTTTAAACGAAAAGACTGAAATTCCTGTATGCCCCAACCCAACACTTCAATCACCCGGGCGTTGCAATAGACCAGTTGATCAAGCTCATGATCAAAAATAAAGATGATGTCCGGACTCGTCGCAGCGATGGGTTCGAAATCACTTTTGGGTGTGATTCCACCTGACATGTGATTCATGGACGTCAATGGTTTTCCTTGAAGAAATGAGTTTTTGCGGATTGCCTGCCAAGGGTAAATCGAATGGTTCTGATGAAGAAGATTATCTGATCGTGCTCCGGCAGACATCGTTGTATTGAGTTTATAGCGCTGAATTTTGTTGACAAAAATCAACCAATTTAACTTTCCCGACTTGGTTATCTCATTTAGATAGTTCCCGGCGTCCAAACGACTTCTCAACAAGCAGGTAATATCGCTATTCATAATCGTTAAACGAACTAATAGCCATGGAATATCCCGTCATCGACAGTCTCGTTTCGCCCGAGGGCAAGCTTGAGATACTTTCCCGTCAAGAAATAGCCAAACTCTTAGATAACAGCCAGACCGGTTTGCATCAGGTCTTCAGGAGCTGCGCCCTGGCGGTCCTGAGCTCAGGCAGTTTTATCGACAGCGGTAAAACCCTGATGGACTCCTATCCGGATTTCGATATCAAAATCATCCACCGTGAACGCGGCATCAAGCTGGATTTGCGTAGTGCACCGGCACATGCTTTCGTCGATGGCAAGATGATCCGCGGCATACGCGAACTCTTGTTTTCCGTCCTGCGGGACGTATTATTTACCAGCAGTGAGCTGGCCCTGCTAGACCTGCACCAGGAACCGGACTCGGTGGCTATTACCGATCTGGTGTTTCACATACTGCGCAATGCAGAAGCCTTGTTACGCGCTCAGTCACCCAATCTCGTGGTGTGCTGGGGCGGTCATTCCATCTCGCGCTTGGAATATGACTACAGCAAGCGCGTTGGTTATCAGTTGGGTCTGCGCGGGCTGGATATCTGCACCGGCTGTGGCCCCGGAGCCATGAAAGGCCCGATGAAAGGTGCCACCATCGGTCATGCCAAGCAGCGCATCACGGATGGTCGCTATCTTGGATTTACAGAACCGGGCATCATTGCTGCCGAATCACCGAATCCTATCGTCAACAATCTGGTGATCCTGCCGGATATAGAAAAGCGACTGGAAGCCTTTGTGCGGGCAGGCCATGTGATCATCGTGTTCCCGGGGGGCGCAGGTACGGCAGAAGAAATTCTTTATTTACTGGGCATACTGCTGCATCCGGAAAATCAGCACCTGCCCTTCCCCGTGATCTTTACCGGGCCGGCAGATTCAGCCGCTTATTTTTCACAAATCAATGAATTCATCGGCGCTACGCTCGGGCCTGCAGCACAAGAACGCTATGAAGTGATTATTGATGACCCGGCAGCTGTTGCCCGAGCAGCGCAACGCGGCAGCGATCAGGTGCGCGAGTATCGCAAGCAGCACAGCGATGCCTATTATTTCAACTGGCGCATCAAAATTGACCATCATTTTCAGATGCCGTTTACACCCACCCATGAAGCCATGCGAAGCCTGAGTCTGCATAAAAACCAGCCAGCACATCAGCTGGCTGCCCATCTCAGGCGTGCTTTTTCCGGTGTCGTGGCGGGCAATGTCAAAGTGCAGGGGATTGCCGAAATTGAAAAGCATGGCTTATTCGAGATCCATGGAGAGGCAGAAATCATGGAGCAGATGGATCGTCTTTTGGCAGCCTTTGTTGAGCAGGGCCGCATGAAACTGCCCGGCTCCGTTTACCAACCCTGTTATCGCATCGTCAAATGAGTTTTCACCACGTATTGATTGCTGGTGCCTCAGGCGGCATAGGATTGGGGTTTGTACGCCATTGTGTGTCCATGCCTGAGTTAGAGACGCTGATCATGTGCTCGCCTCGTGCAGGCAGTCACCCTGAGTTGCTTCAGATTCAGCAGCACTTACGTGATTCGGGCAGGCGCTGCCTGCTGCTGAACGTAGATATTACCGATGATGCCAGTTT
>CAIQLE010000083.1 GCA_903872555.1 uncultured bacterium | reverse complement strand
GCCAGCTTCCTGCAGCAAGCGTGCCTCCAGTTTCGGTGAGAGCATGTTCTCGCCGCCGGGCAGCGGTATCTCGGTGTCGATGAAAGCCAGATTCTGATAGGCAGCAGGCACAAAGGCTTCACGCCGGACCGTGAGCAGGGTTTGCAGCACGTCTTTATCGAGCACATCCCAGGTGCGGATCTGCTGTTCAATCATGTTTTTACGGGCTTGCTCGATATTCATGGCGGGATTTCTGGCAAAAGAAAAGGGCTTCATTTTATCAAATGGACTGATCATTTTTTGCAGCGACAGGGCTGAAAGCTGTTGTGCTGTCAGGCTCGGCAAGGGGCTTGCTCATACCCATTTTTTTCTTTGACCAGACTGCAAAATCATCCAGCCAGGTATAGATGACGGGCACCACGACCAAGGTCAATATCGATGAGGTGATGATGCCTCCTATAACCGCTTGTCCCATAGGCGCACGTTGTTCTGATCCTTCGGACATGCCCAGTGCCAGCGGCACCATGCCAAACACCATGGCCAGCGTCGTCATCAGTATCGGGCGCAGACGCACATGCGCCGCTTCTAGCAGTGCGGCGCTGCGTTCCATACCTTCCTTGCGCGCCTGATTGGCAAAGTCCACCAGCAAAATGGCGTTCTTGGTCACCAGACCCATCAGCATCACGAAACCGATGATGGAGAACAGATTCAGTGTGGAGCGGAACACCATCAGAGACAGAAAGACACCGATCAGGGTCAGCGGCAGGGCCGACATGATGGCAATCGGTTGCAGGAAGCTGGCGAACTGCGACGCCAGAATCATGTAAATAAAAATAATCGCCAGCAGCAGCGCCGAGATCGCATAGCCAAAAGACTCCTGCATGTTCTTGGTCGCGCCGCCCACCTGATAACGATAGCCCGGCTGGAAATTCATGCTCTCCAGCACCCGCTTGATATCGGCGCTGACCTGGCCGGCAGAGCGGCCAACCACATTGGCCGAAAGTTCGACTTCACGATTCAGGTCACGCCGGTTGATCTGATTTGCGCCCGAGGCCGGCATGATGCTCGCTACCTGACGCAGCGGCACCATGCGCGGCGAACCATCGCTATTGGTCTGTGTACTGGCCAGCATCAGGCGCGACAGGTCAGCGATATTGGTGCGATCCGAAGGTGCCAGCCGCACATTCACGTCATAGCTCTGATCATTCGGTGCGCGCCAGGTACTGGTGGGATCGCCCGCCAGCAGGGGGCGCAGCGTATCGCCGATTTGTCCCACACCTATGCCCAGATCAGCCGCCACATCGCGGTAGGGTTCAACCCAGATGGTGGGCTTGTTGGGTTTCAGGCTGGAATCAAGATCGACCACGCCGGGTATCGCGCGTATGAGTGCCGTCGCTTCTTCTGCCATCTTGCCTAGTTGTTTCAGGTCAGGGCCGAGTATGGACAGACGAATCTGCTTATTGTCGCCACCCACGCCATCGAGTGAGCCGACGTGGGTGACCGTCACGCCGGGAATGGTGGATAATTTTTCGCGCAGCGGCTGATTCAATTCCTTGGTGCTGCGCTGGCGTTCCTTGCGCGGCACCAGACGTGCATACACCGTTGCATAACTCTTACCCTGAGCATTGCCGGTATTGATGGTGGTGTACAGATCGCGTACTTCAGGCAGTTGGCGCAGGGCGGCTTCCACCTGACGTGCTTTACTTTCAGTGAACTCCAGCGATGAACCCACCGGCGTATTGAAGATGACGCCGGTTTCTGAATAATCAGCCTGTGGCACAAATTCACTGCCTATCAGCCCCGATGCAGGTATCGCCAGACCGGCAAAGAAAGTCACGATGGCCAGCACTAAAGTGGCGACCCGATGGCGCAGCGACCATTGCAGTGCCAGCTGATATTTCGCTGACAGCCATTGCACCAGACGATCAAACTGCATCAAGACCCGTCCTATGCTGTTGGCGTACCAGCCTTTGGCGGGATTGTGTGCTCCATGCACCGCAGGATCTTCCCAGATCGAGGACAGCATAGGGTCGAGCGTGAATGACACAAACATCGAGATCAGAACAGCCGCAGCAACTGTGACACCAAACTGATGGAAGAAGCGGCCGATGATGCCGCCCATGAAACCCACGGGGAGGAAAACGGCCACGATAGAGAAGGTAGTCGCCAGTACCGCCAGACCAATTTCTGCTGTGCCTTCGAGCGCAGCGGTATGTGCATTTTTATAGCGACCATTGACGCGCATACCGGCATGCCGGACGATGTTTTCTCGTACCACGATGGCATCATCGATCAGCAGGCCCACACACAGCGACAAGGCCATCAGCGTGATCATGTTGATGGTAAAGCCGAACATGTCCATGAACAGGAAAGTGCCGATCAGGGACACCGGCAGGGTCAGGCCGGTAATCACGGTAGAGCGCCAGGAATTGAGGAAAAGAAAAACAATCAGTATGGTCAGGAGTGCGCCTTCGATCAGTGTGCGGCGTACATTTTCAACGCCGACGCGGATCTGTCGCGAACCATCTTTGATAACTTCGAGCTTCATGCCGGGATGCAGGGCATCCAGCGTAGGCTGTAATTCTCGGATGACTTTTTGCAGGCCATCAGCCACATCAATCGTGTTTTGTCCCTGTGCTTTCAGAATGTCGAGCGCGAGCGTGCGACGGCCATTGAAGAGTGCCAGGTTTTCCTGCTCTTGCTGGCTGTCGACGATTTCAGCAACTTCTCCCAGCAGAACAGCATGCCCGCCACGCCGTGCAACCACAATGCGCGCAAAATCTTCCGGTCGTTTGATGCGGCCCTGTACTTGCACCACTTGTTCGTTTGCGCTGGCGCGCACAGCACCGGTAGGCAGTTCCTGATTTTCAGCACTGACGGCATGCATCACCTGATCTATGCCTATGCTGAGCGCTTCCATTGCCGCTGGCTTGACATAAATTTGTATCTCGCGCTTCACGCCACCGACCAGAGTGACTGAACCGACACCGCGTACATTTTCCAGTCGCTTCTTGATCAGCTCATCGGCAATCGTGGTCAGTTCACGCATGCTGTACTGACCCTTGCCCGGGTCATTCGTGACAGCCACCGAAAAGATAGGACGGTCCGCCGGATCGAATCGCATCACGCGCGGTTCTTTCACTTCACGCCGGAAAATAGTTTTGACGAGAGCGACTTTCTCGCGCACGTCCTGCGCCGCCTGCGCCGGATCAATCGTCAGCGAAAATTCAATGATGACCACTGACTGACCTTCATACGAACGCGAAGTCAGACTATTGATGCCATTGATGGTATTGACGGCTTCTTCTACCTTGCGCGTGATGTCTGTCTCAACTGTTTCGGGTGCGGCACCGGGATATTCGGTCTGCACCACCACAATCGGAAACGTCACATCGGGGAACTGGTCGACGCGCAGGCGCTGATAAGAAAACAGACCCAACACAACAAAGGCCATCATCATCATGGTGGCCAGTACGGGATTGCCTATGCTGATACGCGTGAACCACATCGTGTGTTTGTCCTGTACGGTTTATTTTGGGACGGTCTGCGTGATATGCGCAAGGGTTCCCGGCGTCAGATTGCCCATGTCGGTGCGTATCACCTGTGCACCGAGCTCCAGACCTGAGAGGATTTCTGTTCTGTATTCATTGCCGGTCAGGCCGTCAATGCCCACCGTCACCGGGCGTCGTGCGATCTTGCCGTTTTCTATCGTGAAGACATAGGTTCCGCTACCATCCTTGCGCACCGCACTTTGTGGCAGCGCGAGTATGCCGCGCTTGCTGTTGAGGGTCAGCTGTGCTTCGGCAAACATGCCAGCGCGCAGCTGGTTTCCGGGATTGGCGACCTGCACATACACAGAGAAAGAGCGCGATCCTGCCTGCGTGCTCGGGTTGATGCGTACCACCTTGCCTTCGAAAGTTTCGCTCATGCCTTCTATGTTGAGCCGCACTGACTGGCCGATGGCAACTCTGGCCACATCACTGGCCGGCACGCTGGCTTCCATTTCCATTTTTTGCAGATTCACGATGTCGATCAGCTTATTGTCAGCTGAAACTTTTTCGCCCGGCTGTACGCTGCGCACCGAAACCAGTCCGGCAATAGGAGCACGGATGATGGTGTCATTCAGAGATTTTTGTACGATGTCCAGTGCAGCTTGTGAGGCATCGACATTCGCTTTGGCCGCGGCAAACTGACTGGCCGAATTATCAAACGCATTCTTGGAAATGAAGCCTTTATCGACCAGTGCCGCATTGTTGTCGCGTGCTTTCAGGGCGATATCGAGCTGCGCCTGCGCAGAATTCAGATTGCCGCGTGCCTGAGCTACGCGTGCCGCGTATTCAGTGGCATCCAGTTTGACGATGACTTGCCCTGCACTGACAGCCTCACCCTCTCGCACCAGAACTTCACGCACATCGCCGGCAATGCGGGCTTTGACACTGGCCAGATCGAAGGCGCGCAGCGAACCCGATAGCTGCAGGGCCTGACGCACATCGACCGGGGCCGCAGTGAACAGTTCCTGAGATAAAAATTCCAGCGCGCTCGTTTCAGTTTTGGTGACGATCACAGGTGCCGGTCTGGATGGCGTCCTTGCTTTGATGATCCCTATGCCGATCACAAGGAGGGCCAATAGGATGAGAATGATTCTGCGCTTGGACATAGTTTTTTATTGGTTTTTGCGGGAGTTTGATGAATGCTTCAGTGAACCGTGCTTGCCCGGGGCGTTTCCAGGCCGCGCGTCAGCAGATCAATAAAGCAGGAAAGATAGGATTGCGTATCAATCGGTTCGAGCTGGCAGGCGTGAAATGAGTGTCGCCACAACATGAGCATCAATACAGGTGCCACGATGACTAGCTTGGCATGTTGCGCATCCACAGGGCGAAATTCGCCACGGGTGACGCCGCGCTCAAGAATACTGATGATCAGCGCCTCACCGCGCGAAATCACTTCCTTATGATAAAAGCGCGCAACATCGGGGAAATTTCCTGATTCCGCCATCATCAGCTTCGAAATTCCTGACAACTTGGTTTCGCCTATGCGCCGCCACCAGCTCAGGATGAAGGTCTTCAGTAATTCACTGCTATGCCCGTCGAATTGCGCAATCAGGGCTTCAGCATCGACCAGTACCGGCACCAGATGTTCTCTCACCACCGCTTTGAACAACTCTTCCTTATTCTCAAAGTACAAATAGAGCGTGCCTTTGGAAACCCCGGCTTGCGCCGCCACTTCATCCAGACGTGTCGCGGCATAGCCGCGTTCCACGAACAGATCCAGCGCAGCGGCCAGCAGTTCTTGTGGCCGTGCATCTTTGCGGCGTTCCCAGCGGGGCTTGAGCTTGGTTTCCAGGGTGGGCATGGTGAGAGGGAAGTTACTAACCGGTGAGTCAGTAATATAGGGGGAGCCTGAGTCTGCCGTCAAGCAAAGACGGCTGGCTGAATATCGGAATCTTCTGCTCGCTGAGCGGAACCCAGTCTACAGGGGGGTTACGAACCCGGTCTGAGTGAACATTGCCAGATCAGCAAGCCCGCTTTCCGGGCTGAATTCCTGAGGAATGATGCCAGCAGATCGACCGATCCCTGCTGATAGCCACGCTTTAGTAAGTGAATCTGGCCTTAGTCACAGACATTCCCTGATTGATTGAAAGGCTAGCCATGAGTACCCCCCCATTAAGCAGAAATAATTCCCGTAATGATTTAAATGCCAGCAGTGAATCCTCAGAAGAAAAATCTGACACGGAAAAAAAACAAGCGCAAACCGGCACTTCCTCCACGCCCCAGCAGAATCGTCCGCGCGCGAATACCTGGAAAGTGGCGAAAGTCACAGGGGAAGACACTGAACAACCCAGATTACAAAGTAAAAGATCACAACCCAATCTGATAGTTGCCGCGCCCAAGAGTGACAGCCAACTGCCGCATACGGTACCTCGCCTGCGGCTGCTGGACAGTTCCTCACCTAAGGGAACGGCCAGCACATCGAGCACCTCCTCGCTTGTGTCGTACGCAAAACCAGTCATCGCATCCGACACCAAAGTCACTAACACAGCGCTATCTTCATCCAGCGCAAGCGTGCTCTTAGCGACAGCGAAACCACAGACCCAGCGTTCAGGAACAAGCGTTCAGCCTGTACCGGTCATAAAGAACTTTGCGAGCGCAACCTCCACCTCAAACTCAACATCAACTTCTGCCACACCTGTTATCAGCCCCGGCTCCAGCTCATCCGCAAGTATCGCATCGCCCAGAACGAATGCGACTGAAGGTGGATACGTGTATGCAGAGAATCTTCCTAAAGGACTGAGTCAGATTATTGATGCCGGACTACAGAAAGACAGCATTCTGAATCCTGAGAAACTGGCGCTGCTACTGATCACCGTGGAAAGCCAGTGTGGAAAAAAACCACTCATCTCCTCCGCTATTGATTCCATTCTCAGAGGGGCTCAAACAGTATTGCAATATACAACTAGCTCTGGCATGAGCTACGACAAGCTCAACATTATCAAGATGTTCTGTGAACCCTTCATGCAATATCATCTGAATTCGAAAGAATCAGAAGAGTTGATTAAAAAAGTCATGCATGAATATGACAAGGTAGGAGAAAAAGTTAATGCATTAAGTAATGATCTGCGACCAGTACAGCAGCTTAAGCATCCTGACATAGCACGAATGATGGTGCCGGTAATGAAGCCTGTGATTGATTATGTGTGCGGGAAAGAGATGAGCTTGAAATCATCGAATTTACCTGAGGCGATAAAGAAATTACTTGTGGCCATAGATCGCCATGTGATTCTCTGGTTTGAAAAAAAGGGCAGTGGTCAGATGAAGGATTTGATGGAAGTCAGGAAAAGTGCCTTGATAGGTTTTCTTTCTACCCGCTCCTTCATGACTATCTGGGGGCCAAAAATTTCAGTCAATACCACTAATGGCCAGGGATTTTATGCAAAGTTGAATAGTTATATGAATTCCTATGTGGCTATCAAAT